>JANQLA010000248.1 GCA_028280855.1 Melioribacteraceae bacterium | reverse complement strand
ATCAAAATCCAGGAGCCCGTCGATTCTTAGCCGTTTAAAGATAATGTCCTCGCTGGATATTTCAGAGAAAAGAAGACCGCAGGATGGAAGAATAAAATTCAGCAATGCCGGCTTTAATGTTGATATTCGTGTTTCTACTTTACCAACAAATTACGGCGAAAAAATTGTTTTAAGAATTCTCGACAAGTCATCCTCCCTCCTTGATGTAAATAAGCTTGGCATGAATAACAACCAATTAAACACTCTTTTGCGGAACATTAAGGCTCCCTATGGAATGATACTGGTCACCGGCCCGACAGGCAGCGGTAAAACAACAACCTTATATGCTGCATTGCAGAAAATTCATGATGTTGAGAAAAATATTCTTACAGTTGAAGATCCTATAGAATATAATCTTGAAGGTATTAACCAATGCAATGTAAAGCCCGAAATCGGTTTTGATTTTGCAAATGCTTTAAGATCGTTTTTACGGCAGGATCCTGATATAATAATGGTAGGTGAAATTCGCGATAAGGAAACTGCTGAAATAGCCATTAGAGCCTCGTTAACCGGGCATCTCGTATTTAGTACGCTGCACACAAATGATTCTGTTTCAGCTATTACAAGACTTATAGATATGGGAATTGAACCATACCTGGTATCATCATCGGTAAAATTAATTATTGCGCAAAGGTTGGTTCGAAAACTTTGTTCGTGCAAAAAGAACAGAGACACCGAGCCGCCCGACGGCATCATTAGTGTCGGAAATACATTTGATAAAACCGGCTGTGAGCAATGTTATTCTACGGGTTTTAAGGGGAGGTCGGCTTTATTCGAACTGTTGGAAATATCAGGTGATTTGTCCGAAGTTATTGCAAAAAATCCTTCTGCCGGCGATATCAAGAATATAGTTTGTGAAACCGACTTCCTCAGTTTGCGCGATTCGGGAATTGAAAAAATTAAAAACGGAATAACTACCTATGAAGAAGTTCTTTTTGAAACAACCTTGTAAAATAATATTATTTCTTACACTTGTAGCTGCCAGTGTAATAGCAGCGGATGAGCCGGATTCTACCAACGCGCCTCCGAATTATAATGCGGTAATCCCTTCTCTAAATTTTAAGGATACCGACATACGGGACATTCTGCGCGCTGTTGCTTTTGAGTTTAAAACCAATATTGTTGTTGAAAACAAAATTAACGCCAGGGTTTCCATTGCCTTGTTTAATACACCTGTTTACGAAGCTGTAAAAATGATAGCTCAGGATAATGGCTTTGAGTATGAATTCGACAAAAACAGGTTCTACGTAAAAACGCCTGAAATTAGAGAAGAGCCGAAGCCGTTCGAGTTTAAACCCGAAGTAGCGTATGATCCCTTAATGAACAAGATAATGATCCGGGTTTCGAATACCCCTATCTCGGAATTTGTTGAGGAGCTGAGGCAAGTGACTAATTCGAATTTCCTGTTAACACCGGGTACGTCGGGTAATTTATACGGTTCCTTGAGAGACATTGATTTTGAAACGGGCGTTCGAAATCTTTTGCAGAACAACGGCTTTGCAATGTTTACTCGCGACTCAATTTATTATGTAACTAAATCAAGCTATTATTCCAGCCTGGATAACGAAACAACAGGCTCGGCGCATTATTGGGTTAGCGCAAAGAACAATAAAGTTACAATCGATGTAACAAACGGCGACGTTAATAAAATTATTGATGATATTGCTAATCAACTTGACTTGCAAATCATTAAGCTTGCCTCACCTAATGCCACTGCGACAATAAAGTGCACCGAGGTTTCGGTTGAAAAGGCAATGAACTATCTGCTCAAAGGAACAAATTTTACATTCAAACATGAAAACGAAACTTTCGTTATTGGCGAAACCGGTAATAAAAACCTCGATAATGTTAGGCTGGTAAAATTATTTCATTTGCGTGCGGATATAGTTGAAGAAAAAATTCCTAAAGAACTGTTTAGCGGTGTAAATATAACAATATCCAAAGAACACAATGCTCTTATACTAACAGGTGAGAATGAGACTATAACTAATCTGGAGAACTACGTTTCGGAAATTGATCAACCGGTTCCCCAGGTTATGATTGAAGCTCTTGTAGTCGATTACAATCTCGATAACCTCTTTGAATTCGGTATAGAAGCCGGCAGGGGGGACTCGGTAGCAGCCAACAGGCCTGATAAATGGTACCCCGGAATAGATGCAACTGCAAGCGGCAATAAGATTAATCAATTATTGAAAGATGTAGGAAACATTAACCTTTTCGGCACAGATATAAACGTTGGAAAATTAGGCAAGCTTCCTGAAGATTTTTTCCTCAACATAAGAATGCTTGAACAGGACGGAGTTGCAAATGTTAGATCTCGTCCCTTGCTCTCTACATTAAACGGTAATACAGCGTATCTTAAGGTCGGTACAATCCAGAATTATGTTTTTAAGGATATCCTGCCCGTCACAAACCAGCTAAGCTCTACCTTTATAGAAAAGGAGCGAATACAGCAAATTGAAGCTACAATTTCTTTTGAGATAACCCCTTGGGTCGGACCGAATAATCAACTTACTTTGATCGTGAAACCGGATTTCCAAACACCAGTTGGAGAATTTTCTCCCGATAAAAATCTAATTCCGTCGATAAACACCCGCACAATGGAATCAACTGTTCGTTTGAAAGACGGGGAAACTATTGTTCTGGGAGGACTAATCCAGGACATTGAATCAACATCAATAAGCAAATTTCCTTTCCTGGGAGATATACCGATTATAGGAGAATTTTTTACGAACAGGAAGAAAAATAAAACAAAAGCCGAATTGGTTATTTATTTAACACCGAGAATCTTTTATGAAGATGAATTCGGCTATGCAAATTACGAATACGGCGAAATTGAGTAAGATTAACTGCGATAGATTGTGGAGACCGGATTAGAAAAATATTTGGCCAGCAACAGGATTAGTTTCCTTCGTTTAACGGGAATTAAAAAGTTTTTGTTTGTTAATGTTTTCCATGGACAGACTAAACTGGTTCTTATGGAACTTAAGTTACCTGTAATTGGAGTGGCTCCTGTTGATGTAAAAAGAAGAATACGATCCGTAAAATCAATTACGATTAAATCCGAGTTAGGAACCCCGGCTTCGGAAGAAAAAATTACCGGGTTTATTCGTGAACAGGAATTAAACGAGGTTTTTGCATTTGCAGGAATAAATGAATTCAGGAGTAAGATTGTTTCAATTCCTAAAGACGACGAAGAAATAGATATTTGGTTCCTGGAAAACAGTTCCAAAATACTTCCGCAAACAGACTCAGATGATAATTTTGTTTATTCCTACGAACAAATAAACGAAGATGAAGATAACAGGTTTTTCCTTGTTACCATTGCAAGAAAAGATCATGTCAATTCGATCATAGAAACTTTTGATAAAATTAATAACTGCACATTATTAAACATTTCGCCTTTCCCTTTATCTTTTGCCGGCTTAAAGGAAATTGATAAATCCGACAGTGATTACTTATATATTCAGTTCAATCCTGATTCCGCTTTTTACACGTTATTCACTCAAAAAAAACAGCTTTATACGGGAGAACAGTTTTATGAATCTTCCGGCAGTGGCATTGATATTGGCTCCGATGCGGCAGAACAAAAGTATGAAAAAGTTTTCCGGGAAGTTTCGGAAAACATAAAAATTGATTCTGGAAATTTACTTAGCGAAGGCCTGGTAACATTTGCAGCATATAACGATACTGAAAACGAATCAATAAGAAAGGCATTCTCAAGAAGCGGCATACCCGGCAGCTTTAATAAAAATATAGAGCCTGCTGTATCATTTAACCTGCCTTATGTTTTGCACCTCCAAAAACTGTTTGAAAAAAACGATTCACTTATAAACCTGATTCCACAGGGACAAGATGAAGAAAACAGGTCTTTAATAGAAAAGAATATTACCAATAGGATTCTTATAGCTTGCGGAGGTATTCTTATTGCTTTGCTGTTGCTATTGTACGTATCGGAAAATTATCTAAATGGGAAAATTGCTCAAGGCGAGGATGCTTTACTCGAGGTTCAAGGCAAACTTAAAAATGTTGAAAGAATTGAAAATGAAAATCAAAAACTTGCTCAAAATTTGATTGAACTTACTTCACTCAAAAATGATCGCTCGGCATTTGCTTATTTGCTGAAATCTTTAAGCTCTGCTGTAAGTAATGAAAGTTTTTTGATTGGAGTAAACGTAAGCGGCAATAGACGGAATATTATTGAATTTGATATCGACGGTGTTGCTTTTAACGAGACCGAAATGGCTGACATTATAAAAAGGCTTGAGGATATGGATAAGTTCGATGCAATTTCGCTCGAGTTTGCAAATGTAGTTGAAAGAAAAGAACTGAAAGCCAACAATGCAAATATTCCTGCATCGGTGGTTAAGTTTAAAATAAACGGCAGTTATGATACCGATTAAAACAAAAAAATGGAAAACCTTAACAATTGTAATAGTCGTCTTTACGCTATTCATTTTGCTGATTGAGATCTTTCCAAGAACTATTGCGTTAGTGGAGACTTTAATTGAGTGGAACGCCCGTGTGGCCCTGGTTAGCAATAGTGAAAATACAGCGACGGACCTGCAAAGAGTTGAGTTTGAAAATAACCGGCTAAAGAGAGGCATTGAAAGGATTGTTACGGACTACGAAGAAAACAAAAAAATTTCGTCAATAATTTCGTTATTGAACGAGATCGCAGGAAAAACAGGGCCCACAATTTCAGTTATTAGACCGCAGGAAATTAGAAAATCCGGCAATCTCTGGCTGCAGCCTATTGAACTCCGTTTAAGCTCCGATTACGACGAGTTTTTCAATTTTGTAAAGATGCTGGAAGCAGCAAAAAAAGTTATGCAGATAAACCAGATAGAAATTAAACCAAAGAAGATTTTAAAATCAGGGATAAACATTAACATGAATCTATCGGTTTACCTGAACATATGAATTCCTTTAGAAAAAAGAGCAAATATTTTATACCGCTCCTTACGGCAACAATAGTTATCTGGGGGGTAGTCATTTTCAACATTGTGGAATACATGCTTACGGAAGCGGAGCCTGGCATTGAAATTATAGAAGATAATAACCTGCCTCTCGAAAGTATTATTCATGAGAGCCGGGAACATGATGATGTACAACCGGTGATTGGATCTTTGCAAAGAGACCCCTTTATTATTAGGCGCAAAACCAGTCAGCAGAAACCTGAGCCGCCCAAATTACGATTCGTACAGGATATGTTACGCGAAAGTCCGATTGAATTCAAAATAAACGGGGTAATTATTAGCGGCAGTAGTAAAATTGCAATTTTGGAAGATATTACAAATGGCAATACCCAATTCCTGAAAATAGGAGACGAATATAAAGGCATAAAAATACTTGATATTTCGGAACAAGTTGTGAAGTTGCAATATTTCGAAGAGAAAATTGAACATAATTTAAAATAGTTTGACTTACTTAGTTTAGTGCATAAAGCGGGAACTGGTGACATTTGTCATTGACTCTAAAAAATAATAATATAGATTTACATAGAAACTTATAAAAAATATTTATCTACTTATATAATAAGTCATATAGTCCTATTTTTAATAATATGATTTTAATAATAAGCATACCTAACTACCTCAAAACATATTTCGCTAAACATATAGATTCCGCAGACACAATTTACATTAACGGGGATTTATAGAGAAGAAGCAAATCTCTAAATAAGAAAATCGTATTTATTACATAACAGAAGGATTAGTTATGAAGGGAAAAGTGTTGTTTCTCGTTCTTTATATTTTTATATCTTTTTTAACAAATGTAAGTATTGCACAGCCGGCTGAACTTGATGATCACATAATTTTACCTGGAGTTAGGTACAATCAAGTAGGTTTTTCACACGAGGGTGCCTTTGGTGTAGAAGGTGCTGAAGTAATAAACAACTATGACGGAAATTTGATGTATAAACTTGATCTAAGTGAATTTTTACAAAACGATTTAGATCTGAATGTAAGCATAGTTTATAACACAAATGTAGGACACAGAGTCTTTAAAAACGATTGGCAATTTAAGAATGAAGGATATCCTGTAAATTTCCCGGAATGGATTATTGGAGTAAATGGTATTGCTGTACAAACACTGAATTTTGAAAATAACTTCTACCTTGATAATTCGGCCTCATCTTCAGATGAACCGGCAAATTTTGCTGGTTCTCCGGCACACCCACTTTATGGGGAAGAAATACCATTACTCATTTCCGGTTACCATTTTTGTAATAAATTAAAAATTTATGATACTGCACTAAAAAAAGGTCGGGAAGCTTATGATTATATTCAATTCCTTAACTCCGACGGTTCAGTTACTTTATTGAGCAACCAAAATCTATCATCTTATGTCATGAACCCGGATAGGGAAGGAATCTATATTGTACCCGGGAAAAGGAGTAATGCATATGCCTTAGTTAAATTAAGAACGGGAAATTACAGGAATATTTGGTATAAACCAGGAGATGGTTTAACATACTATTTTGAAGAAGAAGACGTAGATTATGGTGATTATCATTCACCCCATACTGGAGAAGAATTATTTAAGCCAAGAATTATGTATCTAAAGAAAATTATATCTTCGAGTGGCGCTTACTTAGAATTTGACTATCGAGATGATGATATTAGAGATAATTTTAACCAACCTTACGGCAGAAAACTTTTAAAGTACGTTTATTATTACCCTTATAAGGATGCCACATACATGTCCACTGTGGTATCGTTAAATTATACCTTCACCAATAATGACGTATCAAAATGTATTGTATATTGCGGTAATCAATCAAGAACTTTGGAACTTATTAACAACACCGGTTCAGGACTTAATTCTACAGATCGTACATTAAGTAATAATCAATTAAAGATTAAGTATGTTGATAAAATTATTGACCCCTTAGGTAATGTTACAAATTTCTATTATAATAATTTTGGAGTAGGCGAGGGAAATTCTTCAAGAACTTATACTCATAGGGGTCCCGGAGAAATTGGATATGAAAATGGTTTTGAATTTATTACAAATGCCTTGCTAATCACCAAAATAGATTATCCTGACAATAAAAGCACATCATTTACTTATTATAATAAGCCGTTTATTCAAATCAATGAAGATTTTCTAAAAATCGAATATCCTGCATATTCTTATAACTCAAGTAGAAACTTTTATTCCACATACAGGGATAATAATGCAAGCTATATTATTAAATCAAAGAATATTGAAGAGAATTCGAATACAATTTATTCGGAAACTTATAACTATTCATTTAACGGCTCCGAGTATAGCTCAGAAAAAAGAAACTGTCAGGTAACTAAAATAATAACTGAAATTACAAAAAGTAGCTTCAAAGGATCATCTACCTACTCACCAAATTCTATTTATGAAAAATATACTTACTCAAAATTTAATGTAATGGAGTATTATGGATTATTTGAAGCCGACGGAAGAGCAACAAATTTTGATTCCATTATAAAACTTATAGAAAAGTATAATAAAAATAATGAAATTGGCGGCGAAGCATTTAAACATGAAATATATACTTATGATTTTGATTCCGCAGGTGGCGCATCATACTGCTACGGAGGCGAACATGTCCTAACAGAAATGTTTAGTGAAGAGCGAAGTGAGAATTTTAACAACAATACAAGCAGGAAAACAACAACTTACGGTTATGAGTATTTTATTCAAACTTTAGATCATGGTGAAAAAAAAATAATAAAAAAGAGATCAGTTATTGAAAAGGATGGATATACTAAAGCAACACAATACGAAACTGAATTTATGCAGATCTCGGGAACTGAAGAAAATAATTATTACAATACAAATAAAATAAGTGAAGAAAAAATCTACAACGGATCATTAGATAAAAGTCTTGTTAATTACTACTATTATGTTGAAAGCGATTTAGAAGGTGCCGGCAAGTTAAAACAGACAAAATTTACGAGATTAGATGATATCGTTCAAAATAAGTTTATAGACTACAAGTACTATACAGAGAATAATTACTATAAAGGTTTTATTAAGCAAAAAATATTTAATAACGGATTAAATGTAAATTATACATATATTACTCGCAATGAGAGTGGATTTGAATTCACATTTGAACCGGGAAATTATGTTGTACTTCAGAACGGTACTAAAGATAATTTAGATTTGTCAATTAATTTTTCTTCTATTATATATGCTCATTTACCTTTAAGAATAGACAAAGTTGTTGGAACAGATAATCCTACTCTTACTTCTTACCAAACCTTTTATTTCGATACTGATAAATTTATTGAATTACATGTTGATGAAAATGGTTACTATTCCAGAATAGAATATGACAAACTGAAACGCCTCAAGGCTAAATATATTCCAGGTTCATTTACATTCAGTGAGGGTCTCATTCCGGGAGATCCTATTATTGAGTTGAATTATGACGATCCTGATAGAGAAATTACCGAGACTTATAAAAACAGGATTGGCACTACAGCTTTAGAGACACATACTAAAAAGAAAACATTTAGTCTTCACGGAGATTTGGAGCGTGTAAGTATTGATGGAAGTACTAATTATAAAGTATGGAATGAATTTAATGGGTTCGGCAAAAAACACACATTTAAAGATCCAGTTTTAAGGGAAACAAAATACAAAACTGATTATAAAGGTAGAATTTTAGAATATATTTATGAAAATGGTCAAGCTATTAAAGAAATTCAATTTAATTTTATTGGTGCCGATAATCAAGATATGATTGTAAAAGAGTTTGATGAAGAAGGCAACAAAAAAGAAAATACTTTTGATATTAGGGGAAATTTAGTAAAAACAAAATTACTTACTAATAATCCAGATGAAAACGATCTAGTTACAAATTATAGCGATAATTCTATTGATCAAATTTTGGAAGTTACTTCCCCGAAGGGCATTAGAACAACCTATACTTACGACGGCTGGGGGAATGTAAATTCAAAATCCAACCCTGACATCGGCTCATATAATTATACATACGATGAATACGGAAATTTAAGAACACAAACTCACTCATCCGGCGAGCAAATTACTCATGAATATGACGCGTTGAACCGTTTAACGATTACCAGATTAAACAACCACAATGTTTTGCAAAATATTTATGACCATTACGATCCTCAGATATTTTTGCCTCTCGGCGCTCCAGCAGACTTTAATCCTACGAATCTGAAAGGGCGTTTAGTTGCTACATTGTATCGTGATAATGAAAGTGCTGATTGGAATTACAAACTTTATTCCTACGATCATTTGGGAAGAATAGTTGATCAGCGGGTTTTCGAATAACCACTGCTTTGATCAACTAATTTAATTGACAACTAAAAGTTTGAGGAATAAAATGAAAAACAAGATAATAACCACCATTGTTCTACTACTAGCGCTTTTTTGCCGTATTTCTGCACAGGAGAACTCCCTTGAAAAAAAAATTACGCCTAATGCCGCTGCCGGTATAGGAGCATATTTAACAGTTAGCCCTACCAGCAAGAGTGTAAGCTCGTCATCAGGCAGCTTTACAATTTCCGTTTCATCCAATACAAGCTGGACAGTATCAGATAATGCAACCTGGGTAAACCGCAGCCTTAGCTCCGGAACAGGCAATCGTTTGGTAACAATAACTTACCAAACAAATTCCAGCACAAGTTCAAGATCAGCAACCATTACATTCCGTGACGGTTCATCTAGCTCGACTCAAAAAGCAGAAGGTAATGATCAAATCAGAGGTGCCGTAGAATCTATAACACGAACTGTTTCGTTAACGCAGGCAGGAGCTCCCAACCAAACTCCAACCGCAACAATAAATTCCGTAACACCAGATCCGTGTTACGTCGGTCAGACCGTTACATTCTCGGGCTCGGGCACTGATCCCGACGGCGGTTCAATTACAGCTTATGAATGGGCGAACGAGGATTTAGGAATTGTGAGTACTAATGCCTCTTTTTCTATGACTATGCCCGATATCATTAATTACCCGTTCGCTTTCAGGGTAAAAGATGATGAAAATACATGGTCTTCCTATACTTGGTATACACCTGTTGTAAATGATCCGCCTGTCTTAACTGCTAATCCAACTAATCCCTCTGTAGGTTCTGCTGCTGGTAGCACAAGCATAAGTGTAAGTTCAAACACAAGTTGGACGGTAAGTGAAAGTGTAAGCTGGATAACGAGCATTAGTCCTTCTTCCGGCAGTGGTAACGGTAGTTTTAATATTAATTACAGCGCCAATACGAGTTTTACCTCAAGGAACGGTACGGTAACATTGAGCGGCGGTGGAATAAACAGGACAATAACCGTAACTCAAAGCGGCGAGACACCTTACCTAAATGTTAGTACAAATTCATTATCAGTCGGTTCCGATGCGGGTACAACTGCGTTTGATATATATGCTAACCAAAGCTTAGATTGGGAAATGATATACAGTTATGATTGGATATTGACATCACCGGATGATTTGAGGAGCGGCGACAGAACCGTAACTGTGACATTTGAAGCTAATACAAGCACTTCCCCCAGAAGTACTGATATTGTAGTAAATTCTGATAGTCCCTTAGGCTTATCCCAGACGGTTACAATAACGCAGGACGGAATACCGAATCAAATTCCAATAGCATCAATAATATCGATAAGTCCAAATCCTGCTTTCTATGGAGAGACAGTAACCTTTACCGGTACGGGCAGTGATCCCGACGGAGGATCAATAGTCGAGTATGAATGGTTTTCGGATATACTTGGAGTATTGAGTACACAGGCAAGTTTTTCTACATCATTTACATATGAAGCATCTGGTCAAATAATTACCTTCAAAGTAAAAGATGACGAAGGATCATGGTCGTCACCTAAATACACAGGGGTAAACTTAATTAGTTCCGCTCCCACCGCAACAATAAGTGTAAATAACACCACAGTAAATGAAGGAGAAACAGTGCTATTTAACGGCTCGGGTACTGATCCTAACGGAGGAAGCATAGTTACATATCAATGGGAACAGAGCGACGGAACCGGTTACCAGGTTGTAAGCAGCGCTACTAATTATGGAACAAATTTTAATGTAGGCTCTTATGGAGTACGATTAAAAGTAAAAGATGATCAAAACGAATGGTCGGGTTATGATACGAAAGTAATGACAGTTAATAACGTATTGCCAACAGCAACCATTATATCAATAACACCCAATCCTGTAGTTGAAGGACAAAGTGTTACTTTATCGGGCAGTGGAAGTGATCCTTACGGTAGTATAATGGCCTATGAATGGCAATCCAGCATTAACGGATATATAGGCAATACACCAAATATTACTTTAACAAACTTATCAGCAGGCACACATACAATACAATTTAGAGTTCAGGACGACGAAAACAGCTGGTCTCCGTGGGACTCGCAATCTTTTCAGGTAATTCAAGCTCAACCTCCTGAAGCCCAAATATTATCGATAAGCCCAAATCCAGTTTTCTACGGAGAAACATTAACCTTTACCGGTACGGGCAGTGATCCCGACGGAGGATCAATAGTCGAGTATGAATGGTTCACGGATATACTTGGAGTATTGAGTACACAAGCAGTTTATACTACAACAGTTACGTTTGAAACAGCTGGTCAAATAATTACTTTCAAAGTAAAAGATGACGAAGGACAATGGTCGTCACCTGAATATGTAACAGGGCTAAGCATAATTGATCCGGCTCCCACAGCTTCAATAACAGTAAATAACACCACAGTAAATGAAGGAGAAACAGTGCTATTTAACGGCTCGGGTACTGATCCTAACGGAGGAAGCATTATAGATTATGAATGGCAACGGAACGATGGAAGTGGTTTCGTAACAGTTGGTAACGGAAGCAGTTATACTACACAGTTCAATGTTGGTACGTATGGGATAGCCCTAAAAGTAAAAGACGATCAGAATGAATGGTCGGGTTATTTTTCCATAGTAATGACAGTTAATGATGTACTGCCTACAGCAACTATAACAGCACCATCGGACAATACGACTGAAATTATTTATGGAGAAGAATCAATATATTTTAGCGGCTATGGCAGCGAAGGATTCGGCAATATAACCGAATACCAGTGGATTTCCGATATTGATGGAATTATAAGTACAGAAGCCAGCTTTAATTGTAATTATCTTTCGTTAAGCGGCGCTCATGTAATACAGTTTAAAGTTAAAGATGATGAGGGTAATTGGTCCCAACCAGATTATGTTGGAGTTTCTATTATTGGTAGCAGGGATCCTTATGTAGAAATATCTGTGAGTCCAACGACGGTGAATTGCGGAGTACCTGTATATGGCGTGGGTAAGGTTTATGACAAATTGAAACAGGAAATTGATGCTAATGAATACGAATGGATTTTACTGGGTAATCCAAACACAGTAATTGGAAATAGTAAATTATTAACGGAATATTTTTTATTGAATAAAGGAATAAATGATATCGCATTCCGCGCAAAGGTTGATGGAATTTGGACGCCAGAAAAGTCAGTGCAAGTGATTGTTGATAATAACAAACCTGAAAACCTAAGTATATCGGTCGCTCATAACCCGGTTGGATTAG
>JANQLA010000227.1 GCA_028280855.1 Melioribacteraceae bacterium | reverse complement strand
AAGCTCAGCAAGAATTCATTCAGAGTTTGCACAAATGGATGAACGCGAATAAAGTTACGACTTTTTTATTTGAGGCTTTCGATGAACCGTGGAAAGGAGGAGGAGAGAATTCACCGCCGAACGAAATTGAGAAACATTGGGGAGTATTTTATGAAGATAGAACTCCCAAGGAATCTTTCGAACTCTTTCTGGAATACAAGCAAAATAGGTCATGAATTAATAAAATTAAAACCACCACTAATTAGTAATAACCTTTAATAGGAGGAATGATGAAAAGAAAATCAAAACTAATTTTATTGTTTTTTTTAATCCTATCGTTCAACTATATGTTAGCTCAAAGTTCGCATACAGTTGATTTTGAATCCCCTGAACTTGGAGCAGGTTGGGACTGGTCAGTATCGGAAAACGATGATAATCCTCCCCTGGAATTTGTTGCAAATCCGGTAAGCGGCGGTATAAATACAAGTGCTACGGTAGCTAAGTTTACCGCCAGGCAAAATGGCAATCCATGGGCATTATGTTTTACCGACGGTAATGGAGTGTTTACCTTTGATGCAAATAATTCAACGGTAAAATTAATGGTTTATAAATCAAGAGCGGGTAATGTAAATATCAAGTTCGAAGGTCAGGGCCCCGTTATTGAGAAAGGCGTTTTAGTTGAAACCTTGAATGAATGGTTCGAAGTGACAATTGATTTTTCTGATCAAATCGGAAATTCATTTAGCCGGATAGTTATTCTTCCTGATTTAGACGGTGCTAATGCCAGAACCCAAGATGAGATAGTTTACTTTGATAATTTGTATCTCCCCGATGGCGAAATAGTAGGTCCATTACCTGAGCCGACAGAAGCAGCCCCGTTACCTGTTCATGATGAAACCAATGATAACGTATTTTCAATATTTAGTGACAGCTATACTAATCTTGAAGGTACTAACTTCAATCCAGGTTGGGGGCAATCTACCGTATTTTCAAATGTTGATTTTAACGGTAACAATACAATAAAATACGAAGGACTTAACTACCAGGGAACTGCTCTTGGAGACAGTGAAGGTGCGGATCAGGATTTAACGGGATACACACATTTTCATGTCGATTTTTGGACACCGAATGCTAACACTCTAGATTTCTTTTTGATAAGCAGAAGCAGTGGAGAGCAATCTTACTCTTTACCAATTACTGCCGAACAATGGATAAGTGTTGAAATTCCTCTAAGTCATTTTTCGGATTTAGGCTTAGCACTTTCAGATGTTTTCCAGTTTAAAGTTACTGGGAATGGAACTGTATATTTTGATAATTGGTATTTCTACACAGGTGAAGAAACGCCAACTGAACCTGCAGAACCTGCGCCGGCGCCTATTCATGATGCAACAAGTGATAATGTATTATCAATTTTCAGTGATAGTTATACGAATCTTGAAGGAACTAACTTTAATCCAAATTGGGGTCAAGCCACTCAAACCTTATCTGTAGAAATTCAAGGCAACAATACATTAAAGTATGGTGGGCTGAACTTTC
Source organism: Melioribacteraceae bacterium (assembly GCA_028280855.1). Lineage (GTDB taxonomy): Bacteria > Bacteroidota > Ignavibacteria > Ignavibacteriales > Melioribacteraceae > PGYT01. Next base: position 9,800 of record JANQLA010000227.1, on the reverse strand, counting down.
AGGGAACAAATCTTGGAAGTGAAGAAGGAACAGATCAGGATTTATCTGGCTATACTCATTTGCATGTTGATTTCTGGACACCGAATTCAACCGTGCTAGATTTCTTTTTAATTAGTAGAAGTAGCGGTGAGCACCCTTATTCATTACCAATAACAACGGAACAATGGGTTAGCATGGATATACTCCTTAGTCATTACTCAGGATTGGGATTATCGTTAAACGATATTTTCCAATTTAAAGTAGAAGGCGATGGAACGGTATTCTTTGATAATTGGTATTTCTACGGCACAGTTACAAGTGTTGAAGATGAAATTGGTGTAGCCCCAACTGAATACTTTCTTGAACAGAACTATCCGAATCCGTTTAACCCAACTACCAAAATTAAGTTTGCAATAGTTGAATCAAATCATGTAACTCTTAAGATAATGAATATACTTGGTGAAGAAGTTGCGGTATTAGTAGATGGATATAGAAATGCAGGTAGTTATGAAGTGAATTTTAACGCAACTTCACTCTCAAGTGGAACATATATATATTCAATCACATCAGGCAATTACAGCGCAGTTAAAAAGATGCTATTAATCAAATAACATTTAAGGTGCCGGTGTATTTTCTCCGGCATTTTTTCTTCAGTGTGTTACCCAGGATATTTCCGATATTCCTCACTATGATTCAATAAGTTGCATATTAAAAGTAAGATGGATGGTGATATGAAAAGTAAGTCTCTAAAGGTTGGAAATCAGAAATTGCTTCAACGAAAAGATTCTGTTAAAGGTGATTACGTACAGTTAAATGGTGAAAAGTATTTTCGAATTATGAACTACGATCTTATGGATCCGTTTCTGATAAATGTTGTTAGTAGTTCCGATCATTGGATATATATTTCCAGTAATGGCGGATTAACCGCGGGAAGGCAAAATCCTGATAACACATTATTTCCATATATAAATGACGATCAACTGCATGATTGTCATGAAACCACCGGTAGCAAAACAATTATAAAAGTTTATTCTGAAAATGACTTACTCCTATGGGAGCCTTTCTCAAACAGTTATGAAGGAATTTATTCCATTCAGAGGAACATCTACAAAAATATTCCCGGTACAAAACTAATATTTGAAGAAATAAACAACGATTTAGAAATTACGTTCAGATATAGTTGGAGTACAAGTGAGATTTACGGTTTCGTAAAAGAATCGGAAATTATTAATAATTCAAATTCTGCTTTCGAAATTGAATTATTCGATGGTATACGAAATATTCTACCTTCAGGAATTTATCAAAAAATACAAAATGACTTTAGTACACTGGTTGACGGGTACAAAAAAAACGAACTTCTGGGTGATGAAGGAATAGGGATCTTTTCGTTAAGTTCTCTGCCTTCAGACAGGGCGGAACCAAGCGAATCTTTAACAACAACAATAGTTTGGCACTTAGGTACAAACCCGGATAAATATTTGTTGACGGATATCCAGCTAAAAAATATTCGTAAAAATTATCCAATTGAAAATGAAGACGATGTTAAAGGAAGAAGAGGGAGCTATTTTATAAACTCGCAATTAAAGCTTCATCCTAAAGAATCAGAAAAATGGATAATCGTTTCAGATATCAATAAAAGTACATCCGATGTAATAAAATTAAAGCAGTCCATTTCTAATAATGAATTGACTTTAGAGGATATTCTGGAGGATACTAAAGAGAATAATAACCAACTTAAAGTTTTAGTTGCAAAAGCAGATGGGCTGCAACATACAAACAGCGCGTTAAATACATCACGACATTTTTCGAACACAATGTTTAACATTATGAGGGGAGGCATTTTTGAAGATGCTTACTCTATATCAAAAAAAGATTTTATAAAATTTATACGCACAGCAAATCCATATGTTTTAAGCGCTCATACAACGTTTTTAGAGAAGTTGCCGGAAGTAATTCTTCATCGGGATTTAATAGAATCTGTAACAAGAATAGGGGATGATCATTTTACAAAACTTACGTGGGAATACCTTCCTTTATCGTTTAGCAGAAGGCATGGTGATCCAAGCAGACCGTGGAATTTGTTTTCCATCAATTTAAAGAATGAGTATGATGAAAAGATTCTGGACTACCAAGGAAATTGGCGGGATATTTTCCAGAACTGGGAGGCGCTGGCTTTATCCTTTCCGCATTTTATTGAATCAATGATTGTAAAGTTTCTCAATGCTTCTACAGCGGATGGCTATAATCCTTACAGGGTAACGCGTGATGGTTTCGATTGGGAGATACAGGAACCCGAAAACCCATGGGCTAATATTGGATACTGGGGAGATCATCAGGTGGTATACTTAACAAAACTTTTAGAGCTGTCTTCAAAATACAACCCGGATAAACTGCAACAACTGATGAAGTTGGAAATCTTTACATATGCAAATGTACCGTATCGAATTAAAAAATATGAAGAGATTTTAAATGATCCGCAGGATACCATTGTCTTTGATGCAGAACTTGATGCCTTATTGAAACAAGCTTCGGAGGAACATGGAACAGATTCAAAGTTTATTAAAAGACACGATCACTCCTTGTTACAAGTTTCTCTGATAGAAAAACTACTACTGGTACTGTTGGTTAGAATGTCCAACTTTGTTCCGGGCGGTGGGATTTGGATGAATACTCAACGTCCTGAATGGAATGATGCGAACAATGCATTGGTTGGTAACGGTATCTCTATGGTTACCTTGTATTATTTACGAAGGTATATAACATATTTATCCGAACTATTAGCTGACATCAGGGAGGAGGAGTTTACCGTTTCAGTTGAAGTTCAAAACTTCTTCAAGGAAATAGTTACCATAATTGAATCGCATAAGAATGATTTCTCTAATACCTCTCCGGCTACCAGAAAGATAATTATGGATGGACTTGGTAAAGCAGGATCTGATTACAGGGAAAATGTTTACAAGAATGGTTTTTCGAATGAGAGCAGATCGATTTCCAAAGCCGTAGTTATCAAACTGATTGACTTAAGTAAGCAAGCTATTGATTCAACTATAGAAGTTAACAAAAGAGGTGATGGATTATTCCATTCATATAATATTCTGCACATTTCTGATGCTGTAATGGAAGTAACACATTTATATGAAATGTTGGAAGGACAAGTGGCTGTGCTGAGTTCGGGCTATCTTTCAACAGGTGAAGCAATCGGTGTTATAGAATCATTACGCAAAAGTAAGCTATACAGGGAGGAGCAAAATAGTTACATACTTTATCCGGCTAAACGTCTCCCGGAGTTTATCGAAAAAAATAATATTGCACTTGAATCGGTTCAAGCCTCGAAGTTAATTCAAAAATTACTGACTAATCCGTTTAACGGGATAATAGAATCAGGAGAAAACGATGGCTACCACTTTCATTCATCACTCAATAATAGCTCAACTTTAAGGATTAAATTAGAGTCCTATTTACAAGACAACGAAATTGCGGCTGATCGAGGAGAGGTTGATGATCTACTGGAATTATATGAAGATACTTTCAATCATAAAGAGTTTACGGGTCGTTCCGGAACATTCTATAAGTACGAGGGACTCGGCTCAATATACTGGCATATGGTTTCAAAGTTGCTGTTAGCAGTACAGGAAGTTTACTTCGATGCTATAAAGAAAGGAGCTTCCAATAAACAGGTTGAAAAACTAAAGAAATACTATTACGAGATAAAAGAGGGAATAGGAGTAGAGAAATCTCCTGAACTTTACGGTGCTTTTCCAACTGATGCTTATTCGCACACACCATCATTTGCGGGCGTACAGCAACCCGGAATGACGGGACAAGTTAAAGAGGACGTTATTTCAAGATTTGGGGAGCTGGGTATTATCGTTGAAAATGGCAAAATCAAATTCGATTCGTCTCTTTTGGACTCATCTGAATTTACAAAGGAAGAATCTCAATTTTCTTATGTGAACGCAAAAGGAGAAACAAAGACGATTGATGTTCCGGCAAATTCAATTGCGTTTACTGTTTGCCAGATACCGATTATAATTCAGCTTGCGAAAAAATCCGGGATTAAAATTATTTTTTCGAATGCCAGCACTACGATACTCCACTCGTTGACAATAGATAGAGAAACAAGTAAAAGTATTTTCAGTAGAGAGGGAAATATCAAGCTAATTCAAATTTCCATTTGATTTATTTCCGCAACGAATTACGCTAACACTCATAAAGTTCCATCTTTTAAAAAGATGGAATCTCTACTCTGAAATTCTTGAGATTCCTAGGCGGATTGAGTGGAATCGACTTAACTTCAAATGATTTCCGACTACTAATTTAATATAGTCCATGTGTATTCGGGATCAATGATTATTCAGATTATCTCATGTATGATTTAATGCTCATATTAGCAAATACTCACACCAAGAAGTTTTAAAAAATATAAATTTTTAATGAATAGTTTCCCGGTTTTGACAAGGATCAATATGACGAAAGGGAAGAAATTTAACGAAAGAATAAAAAAGGAAGCCTTTTAGACTTCCCTTAGTGAAGAGCGGAGAGGGCGGGATTCGAACCCGCGATACCAGTTTCCCAGTATGCCGGTTTAGCAAACCGGTGGTTTCAGCCACTCACCCACCTCTCCTTTATCACGGCGTAGTCTCGCTTTCTAAGACGTAGCCGGAAACATAGCCGAAATTTTACTTTTAAGTATGTTTAGAACGTCAATTTTCGAAAAACAAATATAGAAACAAAATCCTAATCAGAAAAACAATTTATTGTGCAGCCTCTCTTTTTTTGATCACCATTCTATCATAAGCCAAAATTAAGAAAGCTGTTCCAACGGCAATAATTGCAAATGTAAGCCACATTAAATCGGGTCTGTTCATATCGCGTGCAAATGCAGCATAGAACTGCCCGGACAATATTCCGCCAAACAGGTTGCCTAATGCAACACACCAGTAAAAATATCCCATGTACAGTGCAGTTTTTCCAGGAGGTGCAATTTTGCCCGTGTACTCCTTCGACTTTGGGCTCGCCATCATTTCACCAAAAGAAAAGACCGCTATTCCGGCAACCACAATCCACCCGGTTGTACCCCAGATTAAAATTACAAAACTAACAACCGTAATTAATGTACCGTAAAAAATGGTAGTAAATGGCTTCAACCTGGTCACGAGGTATGAAACAACAACCTGGAATAAGATTATGCCTAGTGCATTTATATTAATGATGTACTCAGGATTTACCTGCCCGGCGTTAACCATCGAATCCTTAAAGCCCTGTACGTAGCCACCTAGTCCGATAGCCGACATTGAGGAAGTGAGGAACGACATTAAATCAGTAGTGTCCACAAAGTCTTCGATGTACACCGGAAGCGTATAAAATATTTGATTAAACGAAGTCCAAAATCCCGACATTAGTAACAGGAACAACGCAAAACGCCAGTCGCCGATTTTCATAGGCTGTAAATACCATGGCGCACTGCTAAGAGGGTTTTTTCTTATTAGAATATCAAATCCGAAATTTAATATGAACCATGCGATGCAGAACAATATTATCTGAGTCCATGTAAATGTGCCGTCAGAAGTAAACTTTGAGCCCATTACTAAAACAACGAGTAGCCCGAATATGAATAAGAAGAACCTTCCATTGCCAAGCACTTCAACCAAACCCGACATAACCTCACCGAAACTTTTCGTACTTTTAACTTCACCTTCTACTTTCGGCTCTTTGTACATAATCGTAACAAATATAAAATTGATTGCTATCCATACAGAGGATGCAATAAAAACATACTCCCACGAAATAGCCCTGACTATTCCTGCAATGATAGGCCCGACAAAACCGCCAATATTAACCATCATATAAAATATTCCGAACCCCATTGAAGATGTTTTATCATTTGTTGTTTTAGAAATGGTTCCGATAATTACAGGTTTGAAAGTACCGGCGCCAAGTGCGACCAACATGAATGCCAGGAAGAAAGTAGGGAAGGTAGTGAATTGACCTAATAAATAATAAGCGGGAACCAGTATGGCATAAGCAGCTATTAATGTATTTCGAAATCCGTACCTATCGGCAAGAGCGCCTGATACAACAGGGAATAAGTATAAGAAGAATGTAACAACGCCCTGCAGTACTCCGCGGTCTTCGTGCGAAAATCCGAGTCCGCCGTCCTCGACCGCACCCGTAATATATAAGGATGATACTGCAAAGAATCCGTACCATGCCATCCTTTCAAATATTTCCATGGTATTTGCGGCCCAGAATGTAATGGGAAAATCTTTCAATCTTATTTTAGTTGAACTCATTTGGTCTCCATAGTTGTATAAGCAAAATTGCCTAAGTATATTTGAAATCTACATATAGAGCTATTGAATTAAACTATTTCAATAATATTACTCTATTTTTTTGTGAAGAAAATATAATAAAAAGTTGGTGGATTAAGGGGATTTCTCTTCCAGCATCTAAAAAAGTAATTAAAATAAAAGAAAGAGGTAGTTGTGAGTGAGATATTGCTTGAAACTAAATTCGATGATCTGGAATTCTTTAAGAATGGCAAAGTTAGAGATATCTACGATTTAGGAGATTCATATTTAATTGTTTCTACTGATAGACTCTCTGCATTTGATGTGATTATGAATGAAGGTATACCTGATAAGGGGAAGGTATTAAATAAAATTTCCGAATTTTGGTTTGATTTTAGTAGTGATATAATCGATAACCATATAATTTCTACAAACGTTGATGACTACCTGGAAATAACGCATAAATACCGTGATCAGATTGATGGTCGTTCCATGCTGGTTAAAAAAGCTGAACTTATCCCTCTCGAATGTATCGTACGCGGGTACATAACAGGTTCGGGATTGAAGGATTATCAAAAAACTGGTGCCGTTTGCGGGATTAAATTGCCTGAGGGACTCGTTGAATCGCAAAAACTACCTGAACCAATTTTTACTCCATCCACAAAAGCGGATATTGGCGATCACGATGAAAATATAACTGAAGTTCAAGCTATCGAAATAGTTGGTGAAGAAACTTATCGTAAAGTTAAAGAGGCAACGCTACAAATTTTTAGCAAAGCCTCAGATTATGCTTTAACGAAAGGAATAATTCTGGCAGATACAAAGATGGAATTCGGTTATTACAACGGGGAAATAATAATTATTGATGAACTGCTCACACCGGATTCATCGCGCTTTTGGCCGGCGGACAAATATGAAGTAGGACGATCACAGCAAAGCTACGATAAACAATTCGTTCGCGATTACCTTTCATCAATAAACTTTAACAAGCAGCCGCCTGCCCCGACTTTGCCGCAGGATGTTGTGGAAAATACATCAAGAATTTATAAGGAAGCCTTGTTTCAACTTTCGGGAGAAAGAATTTAATGATTCCTGAAAAAATCAGGCTTACGAAAAATAATGAACTTCTTGTGCGATGGAATGATAATGTAGAATCTTCCGTTAAATTATCGAATCTCAGGCGAAATTGTCCGTGTGCAATTTGTAATTCGGAACAAAAAGAACAAGGTGATAAATACATACCTATTTATACATCAGAACAATTAGCGATTGAAAAAATATCTCCGGTCGGTACATATGCAATCAGTATTAGCTGGAAAGACGGACATAATACCGGCATCTATGAATACAAGCATCTGCGTTCCATAAGTAAAATACAAGAGGCTACAAACTAAATGCTTTTACCCAACCAGTTAACGATAGCGCGTATAGTGCTAACGCCTGTTTTTATGTTTTTATTTCTTTCCGATAACCCGTTGATGAAACAGGTTTCGTTGGGCGTATTTATACTAGCCGCAATAACCGATTGGTATGACGGTTGGCTGGCGCGTAAATTCAATTATATTACCGCGTGGGGCAAATTCCTTGACCCGCTAGCTGATAAAATACTTACCTCATCAGCTTTTTTTGCCTTTGTTTATATGGGTGTTCTCGAGTTATGGATGGTTTTGATTATTGTAATCAGGGATTTTCTTATCACCGGCCTGCGCGCTTATGCCGAGTATCGAAAACAATATTTCAGTACAAGCGTGCTTGCAAAATGGAAAACTTTCATCCAGATGGTATTCATTTATTATTTACTGTTAGTTTACGTTTTAGATACAATTAGTTATTTTCAAAATAATTTTATGGAAATATTATTAACTCTTAAAAATGCGACAATGATTTACTATTCGATGCTTGCAGTAACCCTGTTTACTTTGGCAACAGGTATTATGTATCTTCTTAATAACAGATTGTTAATTAAAAAACTGGTTTTGATAAAAAATTAATTTCTTTGAAAAAATACTTGGCTCCGCTTTCTATACCGGTTACATTCCTTTTGCATCGGGAACATTTGGAAGTTTAGCGGCGTTGGCAATATATTTTATTCCGGGCTTTGAGCAACCTGCAGTTCATATCTCGCTGCTCATGCTTGTGCTGATAATTAGTATCCCGGTAAGTTCGAAGTTCGAAAAAATATACGGTAAAGATCCAGGTCAATGCGTTATTGATGAGGTTGTAGGCACATGGATTTCACTACTTTTTGTGCCTAAACAATTGTGGATAATTTTAACTGCTTTTTTTATTTGGCGTGTTCTCGACATAATAAAACCATTCCCGGCAAGAAAAGCCGAGAAGCTGAATGGGGGATTAGGTATTGTGCTGGATGATGTAATTTCCGGAATCTATTCTCTTGCTGCAATACACATAATAATTTTGATAATAAAATAGAAGCAAAGATGAATGCACATTTAATTACAGTAGGCGATGAACTGCTTATCGGTCAAACTGTAAATACGAATGCGGCCTATATCGGTGAAAAGCTGAAAGAAAATAATATTGATCTTGACAAAGTATCCGTAATAGGCGATAACGAAGACAAGATGATGGCATGTTTTAAAGAAGCTTATGATTCATCAGACCTTGTTATTGTAACCGGGGGACTAGGACCAACTCATGATGATGTCACGCAAAAATGTGTCGTTAAATTTTTTAATACGAAACTCGAAATGAATGAGCAAGTTCTCTCCGATATAACCGAACGTTTCAAAAAGCGAGGCATGGATGTTTCACCTACCAACAGGGATCAAGCATTGGTACCAAAAATTGCTAAGGTAATCCGTAACAGCAGGGGAACTGCTCCTGGTCTATGGATCGAAAAAAAAGGTAAGATTTTTACATGTATACCCGGTGTGCCTTACGAAATGAAGGAGATGATCGATTCATACATCATTCCAAATTTAAGAGAGAAAATAGGTAAGGTTGAATATTATTCAGTTACAACAAACTTATTAACAACGGGTATTCCGGAATCAATACTATACGAACAACTGGGAAATCTTGATGAACTATTGGAAGGAGGCAGGTTGGCATTTCTTCCAAGTCAGTACGGTGTAAAATTAAGACTTACTTTACAAGGCTCTACAGAGGAAGAAGCAAAGGACAAGCTCATTCAAGTTGAACAGAAAATTCGTGGAAAGGCCGGAAGATATATCTATGGTAGAAATTACGATTCCCAGGAACAGGTTATCGGCCGCCTATTGGATGACAGGGGACTCACCATAGCAGTTGCCGAGTCATGTACGGGCGGATTGATAAGCAGCCGCATAACCAACGTTGCCGGGAGTAGCAAATACTTCGAACGCGGCTTTATTACGTATAGCAATGGGTCTAAGGTTGAGCACTTAAGTATTGATGAAGATATGGTTCATAAGTACGGTGCAGTTAGTCTCGAAGTTGCTAGGCTTATGGCGGATGGGGTTCGAAAAGTAAGCGGGACCGATCTCGGGCTTGGGGTAACCAGTTCCAATGGCTTTGAGAATCGCCTCT
>JANQLA010000178.1 GCA_028280855.1 Melioribacteraceae bacterium | reverse complement strand
TTCAAACACTTCATCTTTTAGCCGTTCGCCTTCGAGCGCCTGGCGTCGTTTTGAATAAATTACTTCCCTCTGCTGGTTCATTACATTATCAAATTCCAGCAAGCGCTTACGAATGGCAAAATTGTTTTCTTCTACTTTTTTCTGGGCGCGTTCAACAGACTTAGTAATCATAGGGTGCTGAATCGCTTCGCCGTCTTCAAGCCCCAATCGTCCCATTATTGATGTAACACGGTCGCCGCTAAAAAGGCGCATAAGATCATCTTCGAGCGAGATATAAAATTTTGATGTACCCGGATCGCCCTGCCTGCCCGAACGTCCGCGCAACTGTCTGTCGATTCGCCTTGATTCATGGCGCTCGGTTCCAAGGATAGATAAACCGCCTTTCTCCCTGATACCGGTGCCCAGCTTAATATCGGTACCTCGCCCTGCCATATTAGTAGCGATTGTAACTGCGCCCGGCTGACCGGCAAAGGCAACGATTTCCGCTTCGCTTTTATGCTGCTTTGCATTTAATACGTTATGCTGAATTCCTTGCCGCTTTAACATACGACTTAATGTTTCGGAAACTTCTACGCTGGTAGTTCCAACCAGTACAGGCCTTCTTTCAGCCTGTAAAGATTTTACCTGATCAATCACTGCGCTATACTTTTCGCGCTTGGTACGGTAAATAGCATCTTCATCATCAAGTCGAATTACCGGCTTATTAGTAGGAATTACAACTACTTCCAGCTTATAAATTTGAAAGAATTCACCTTCCTCAGTTTCGGCTGTTCCCGTCATTCCGGCAAGTTTTTTATAAAGCCTGAAATAATTCTGCAGAGTAACTGTTGCAAGTGTTTGGGTATCTCTTTCAACTTTTACGTTTTCTTTGGCTTCAATCGCCTGGTGAAGCCCGTCGGAATAGCGCCTGCCGGGAAGTATACGACCGGTAAATTCATCAACGATTGCGATCTTTCCGTCTTCGGTTATAACATACTCATCGTCCTTTGCAAACAAAGTGTATGCCTTGAGCAATTGGTTTAGGGTATGAATCCTGTCGGAACGCTCTGAATAAGTTTGATAAAGTTCATCTTTCATTTTCGCACGGTCTTCATCTTTTAACGAAGCGTCGTTTTCAATTTTGCTTATTTCCGTTCCCAAATCCGGAAGGACAAAGTACTCTTTGCCTTCGCGCGATCCTGTAGCGAGTTCTTCCCTGCCCTTTTCCGTAAGATCAATGGTGTTCTGCTTCTCTTCGATTGCAAAGTATAACTCTTCATCTATTTCGGGCATTCGTTTTGCATTTTCGCGCAGGTATTCAAGTTCGGTAGTTTGGAGAAGCCTTTTATACTCCGGTTCTCCAAGAACCTTTATTAACTTTTTATTTTTAGGAAAGCCCCGGTGAGCCCGCAAAAGTGATACTCCGGCTTTATTAACATCATCCTGATTATCGGATTTCAGCAAGTTTTCGGCTTCGGTCACAATTTGAGCTACCAGGGCGGATTGTTTACGGAATAGCCGTTCAATTTTTGGTTTCATTTCGTAAAACCTGTGATCGTCGGATTCAACGGGCCCGGAGATAATTAATGGCGTCCTGGCTTCATCGATAAGCACGGAGTCTACTTCGTCTACAATTGCGAAGTTATGCAAACGCTGTACGCAATTTTCTTTTGATATTGCCATGTTGTCGCGAAGATAATCGAAGCCGAATTCATTGTTTGTGCCGTAGGTAACGTCATTTCTATATTGACTGTAACGCTCCTCAGGATCCATAGTATTCAGTATGCACCCGACTGTTAAGCCGTGGAATTTGAATACTTCACCCATCCACTCGCTGTCTCGTCTTGCAAGGTAATCGTTAACAGTAACAATATGAACACCGCGCCCGGTAAGAGCGTTAAGATATATGGGCAAAGTAGCAACGAGGGTTTTACCTTCACCAGTAGCCATTTCGGCAATGCGACCTTGATGAAGAACTACACCGCCTATGAGCTGCACATCGTAAGGAATCATGTCCCATTCAATTTTATTACCCGCTGCATCCCAGGTTTTACCCACCAATCTCCGGCATGTATCTTTAACAACAGCGAAAGCTTCAGGCAGCAGCTCTTCTAATACTTCTTCGTAAGTTTCGTCAAGCTCTTTCGAGAGATCATCAAGTTGATCATAAATACCGGTTTTATCTACATCAAGCTCATCATCGCGCAGTTGGTTTTTAAGCGCCTCTATCTGATCCCGTAGTTCCTTGGTTCGTTCGTTGATTGTGTTCTTAAATTCAGCCGTCTTTGCTTTTAGTTCTTCGTCGGATAAATCTTTCAGTTTTTCGTATTCTGCATTAATTTCATCTACCAAAGGCCAAAGTTCTTTCATTGCCTTTGTGTTTTTATCGCCGAAAATCTTCTTTACAAAAGTTGTAATCATTGGTTTCTCCGAAATTTTGCGAACTTAAAATTTACAGAAAGGGGTTTTGAAAAGCAAAGAAGCAAAAGTTCGGTCCGTTTTTAGATTGCTTAAAAAATGCAATTCAAAATTAGCCCGATTTATTTAAAAATAAAGTTCAAATACTTTTCCCAAATACATTCAAGTACAATGGTTTTGAATGAAACGTAAAACAACTTTGTAAACTTGTGAATCCCGTTTTATTGCTTTTATTCAATGTAGCGGAGGTCAATTTCAGAAGGAAGTTTTGAAGAAAATTCTTTCATTCGATTTTTCAGAATCGCAGCATTTGAAGTATCTGTTGCAAAGAATCCGATCAAAGTATCACCGAATACAACATTACGCGGCAAATTCCATTCTACAACTTTTAGCCATTTTGGCGGAATAATTGTATTTACCGCTTTCCATTCGATTTGAAGAATTGCAATTTCCGTATTCTTTATTTCAGCTTCTTCTTGCACATGTACAGATGTATAATTACCGTTCTTCATTTTCATATTCAACGGCTCAATATTGCCCAACCCGAAAATATCATATACGGGATTATCCGTAAAAAAGGTTATTGCCCCGATATCATTTACGGCAACTGTTGAGTTCTTATAGTACTCTTCAACAAACCTTGCAGGTTGAATATGTTCAAGGTAACGATCGAACATCGCATCTTTTGTTTCAGCAAGGCTATTAGCCGCTCTTTTACCAAATGGGAAAATTAATGCAAAGCTGCAAACAAAAATAATTATTACCGGTAATCGTGAAATCACAAGTGGTTTAGTTACTTCAGACAACCGATTGAAAAGTTTTGGCAGTGACGGTAAAACAGCAACTAAGCCCAGGGCAACCAGGTAACCTTCGTAGCGAAAAAGCCATCCGGTTTGTGCGTATTGGAGATGAAGAAATAAATGCAATAAAAAAATAACAACACTCCACTGTTCCTTCGTTATAGTCGTGTGCTTATTATTTCTATTTTTGAAAAACACTGCTATGGATGAGGCTGCTAAAATTAGCAGCACGGTATGTGAAGACAGCGCCACAATAGACTTTGCGCCGAGCATTTTAAGAATTTCTTTAATTGATCCGAAATCCGGGATACTTCCTTTTAGCAGAATCGAATTGGGAAAGAAATACCATCCGTTATAAATAGAAATAAGACCATAAATCGTTATTGGGATTAAAGCTGCTATTGCGATACGAAAGGGCTCCTTGAATCTTCCATTTGCAGCAAATACAAATATGATAATTGCAACTGTAAATAAACCTTCGTAACGAACCAAGGGCAAGGCAGCAGCCAATAGCAACAAGCTCCAATTAAACCTTCCGTCTTTGTCGCTACCTGTAATATTTTGGACGGAAACATTTACAAATAGAATAACTAAAAAGACGTGCAAAGTATGTTCCATACCCACTAAACTAAGGGAAGGAAGGGATGTAACCAAAATAATTAACGCTGTGAACAGAAATGTGGACCATAGTTCAAATTCGTACTTGAATCTGTAATGTAAGTAAATAATAAAAATTATACCGACAATAACATTAGTTAACAGCGGTGCAATTATTGACACACCTGAAATCATATAAATTAGGGCCAGGAGAAATGTCCACAAGGGTGCAGAAGTTGAAGATGTAAATTCGTATTGGGTAACTCCCCAAACCCCATGTTCAGCAAAGTTTTTTGCAATTGCCATATGTATATATGTGTCATCAAGCGGGTAAATAAACTCGTTATATGCTTCAGAGATGCCCAGGACAACCATTGATACAACTAATGACAGGTACAAAATGATACTTAACAGGAGCATGGATTTTCTATTCATATCAATTCAAATAGGTTGTCTGCACTTTTATTTTTACACAAAGATATGGATATTACTCTAGTCTTTTAACAAAGAAAATGTATAGCTTTTGAAAAAAAATCAGTTGTCGGACGAATTTATTACTCATATTGTCGATTGGAATTCAGGTAAATTGAATAACGAACAACTCGACAAGCTGCTTGAAATTTTCAAAAATGAACTTAAAAAGTATTTTTTTTCTCGTATAGAAGAATCTAACTTAATCCGAATCATCAATTCAATAATTGACAAAGGCAGCCTTCTTTCCGATTGCATTAAGCATCCTCATCATTGCGAGGTAATTTGTGCAATTGCATGCTGCAGCAATTACCTTTCCGACATACTGGTACGAAACCCTGAACTGCTTTACCAACTGTACAATGAAAGTTATTTACGAGCAGATATCAATACGGATGAAATTAACTCAGAGATACACCGCAGTTTTAAAATTTTTAAAAAAATCGACTCCCGTATTAAATTTCTTAAAAAAATCAAACGCAGGTATTTCCTAAAAATCGGATTGAATGACATACTCGGAAAGAATGAATTAATTGATACTACAAGAAGCCTGTCTCTTCTTGCCTATGCCATAAATTCCAACCTTTTTGATCTTTCGTATAAAACCGTTCTTGAAGCTCACGGAATAAAAAGTACTAAACGCAAATACTGTTTGTTGGCGCTGGGCAAACTTGGCGGAAACGAACTTAATTATAGTTCGGATATCGATTTGCTGGTAATTCATGATAAAAATTCCTTGGTCGGCGCTTCAAAAAAAATATACTATTCCGACATAATGACAGAGACTATAAAGCTGTTTGTATCGAACTCCACCGAATTTACAGACCTGGGCAACCTTTACCGGGTCGATTTCAGACTACGTCCCGACGGCAATATTTCACCTTTGTCAAGGTCGCTGCCTGAAACAATAAATTACTATGAAAGCAGGGGCGAGCAATGGGAAAAGCAGATGCTTATAAAATTAAATTTTGTTGTCGGCGATGTAAATTTATTTAATCAATTTCAGTCATTTGTACATTCCTATGTATTCAAAATGTCTTCCCTTAATTCACCTTTGGAAGCCATCGCAAAAATGAAGAATAACATTGAAGAAATGCACTGGGATTCATCGAATGTTAAAACAACCGTGGGTGGTATTAGAGATATTGAATTCATTGTACAGGGTTTACAGCTTATACATGGGAAGATAATTCCCGGGCTTCGCAACGGTAATTCTTTGGAATGCATTGAGATATTATATAATAATGATTTGCTTAGTCAATCCGAATACAATACTTTAAAGGGCGCCTACATTTTTTACAGAAGAATTGAACATTTCCTTCAGTTAATGAACAACACGCAAACTCATTCACTTCCCGACGATGCCAACCAGTTGATGCAATTGTCAATGTATTTCGGGTTCGGCAGTTCTGCTCAATTTAAATCGACGCTTGGCAAACATCAGCAAGAAGTTCGCAAAATATTTAACAGTGTTATAAACCTGGAAGGTGAAAATGAAACAGGTAAAAATGTATTAGATGAAATACGCTTTGCGGATAACAAGCGTGCGCGAAAAAACATTGAATTTCTTGAGTTCGGAACCGGGCTTGTCGCCGTAAAGTCCTTCGATGCAAAAACAACGGATAGGTTC
>JANQLA010000096.1 GCA_028280855.1 Melioribacteraceae bacterium | reverse complement strand
AATAAATATCTCCATTACCTTCAAACTTAAGCTGAATTACATCTGCAAGATTAACAGTAGCAAAAGCTGATAAAGGAATATCCACACTTGACCATCCATCGGTTGGAACAGGAAGTGCGAAAGCTGTTTCTACGGGACCGGTACTAATTAAATAAACATTAAGTGCTGTCGAATTGTCAGTCCAAATATCAAGGTGAAGGTTTTCCATTCCAGAAACATCCTGGCTAGCGCCAAGTTCAAGACCTTGGAAATTAAGTGTTGCGTATTTTAATGTATTATTACCATTAATGGAAATTTCTGAGACGTCTGTTGCTTGTCCCCAATCAGGATTTAGATTTCTATCGATATCTGTAAAAGCATCGCTGAAAACTGATATAACATTAGCCGCTTCTTTTGTAGGATTTGGAGCTGCCTCAGCAGGGGTATTTCCGCCGCTACCGCCGCCTCCAGATCCATCATTATAGAAATAAACATTATCAACATATACAGTGTTTGGATTTTGATCACCTGATGATAATACAAGCTGTGCAAGGTTAGATCTTCGAGTTAGTCCGGTAAAATCGGAAAGCGGGAGATCAAGACTTACCCATTCTTTGGATTTTAAGACAGGTGCAGTTATGGAAACCTCATGCGAAGCATCATCACCACCATCAAACTGTCCATCAGGGCCAAAGTCTACGAGCAAAACTTTAAATGCTGCTGGAGCGTCCGTTGGATCAGGTGTCCAAATATCAAGATGGAAGTGAGTCATTTCAGAAGCATCTATGGTTGTAGATGCGAACTCGATTCCAACAAAATTAAGTTTTGTATATAGTTTAACGTCGTTACCCGAAATTTGAATATCTTCCGTTAGCGTCGTTGAGTTTTCCCAGAAAGTGTTCCATACATCGACAGGAACATCTGTGTAAGCGTTGCTAAACATCGAGATAACACTGTCCGCAGCTACTGTTGGTGTTGGCGCAGGAGTAGATGGTGACGGTAAAGCTCCAACAGAATTAACCGTCATTGAGCCTTTAGCGGCAATACCGGCTAGTTTTGCTGTTATCACCACTGATCCGCTATCTCTAACCGAAACAACACCAAATTCGTTAACAGTCGCTATAGTTGAATCTGAAGAATTGTACTTAAAGTGTGCCGGGGCTACTTCAAATCTTTGGTCAGTTCCCTGGGGCATATTAAAGACAGTAAATGTTCCACCGATTTGAAGTTCGTCGCCTATCTCCGCATCTATCACTTGTTCCTGTTCTTCGAGAATTGCCGGGCGTTGATGAGCAACTGTACCAACTTTTTCGAATTTGACTTCATCAACCCAAAAAGTGTATCCCTTTCCGTCTTCCGGGCCTTCGGAGTAAAAAAACATTCCCCTTTCAGCAGATAGCAAAGAAGGATCGGGAATTGGAATAAAATACTTTTTCCAGTTTGTGTTGACGCTCATTCCAAGCACAGAGACTAAGTATTTAAGCTCTGCTGCATCATTACCAAATCCAAGAACATCAATATTTGCAGATTTGGATGCTTTCGCCCAAAATGTCAATGCGTCATACCCGGTTAAATCTCTTCCTACCGAAGTGAAGTATGTTCCGCCTGCATAAGCGCCTGCAGGATCTTCAAAATCGGGTACCGCAAATTTCATCGATGCTGTGCCGCTATATTTTGTTTCGTTATCTACGTCAAACGCGGTAACTTTTGAACCGCCGAATGCGGCATAATTTAAGCCTGCGCTAAAACCGTCTATAAAAACCTCCGGAACATCCGGGTAAGTTGCTGGTTCGAGAACGTCTAAATCTCTTTCACAACTTGTAAAAAGCGCAATAGCTATGAGAAGTAGAAGTGCTATTGTTGTTTGAAATATTTTTTGATTTCTCATTGTATTATTCTCCACAAATAATTTTTACATGCCGATGTTAAAGTGTAAGTATGTTCTTATTTCCCATTCTTGTCCATCATCGAATCCGGGAACAGTTGGATCTGGTACCGACTCGCCAGCAGCGTTCATTGTTTGGGTTGGTGAGTAACGTGGAGAATATTGATCTAGTGAGCGCCAAGCCGCCCTCACGCCAAGTCTTGTCTGAGGTAAATCAAACCAATCCGGCATACCTACTTGTGTTGAAATATCAGCCATGAATTGAAGTGGATAAGTTAAATTAAAGTCTTTGTGATAATCGTATGGTCCCCAGTCATTTATTTTAGCAGATAACAATAATTTTACCGATTTTAAAGCCATCCTTATATCAGCGCCATAGCGATGTATCAATCTGCTATCACTGCCTTTAGCTTCGCCCTCTCCGGCGAATACATTGGCAATAAGGCCATATCCAGGGCTTAATTTTGAAACTATTCTGGCATGTGTTTCCCACATATCCCTTGCAGGAGGTGCGCCCGGGAAAGCAAAAATTGATCTACCATCGGCAAGTATACCGATGTTAGCATCACGAGAAGTTGGTTGTCTTCTTAAAACAACGCCTGCACTAACGGCTAGTTCAGCATCTTCGCTAATATCTGAATCCCAGGAATACATCCATGTCGCGGGAGTTGGGTCATAAGTTATCAGTAATTCTGCCGCAGTTGTTTCTCTGTTCCCTAATACTGCAAAAGGATCCGATAAAATATTGCGCGGTCTGCCCGGTGCCGGAGCAGTAGTTGGAATAGGACCTTCAATAGGTTTCTGCCACATAAAATTTGGAGCTATCTGAAAATCGCCAACTATTACGTTCATACCAGTAAGAACAGAATATTGGTTACCCAATCCGCTATTCTTTAATCTCCATCCGGTAAAAGTTAGTCCCTGGTAAACACCACCATCAGCAACTAATCCCTTGGCTGAACCTTCAGCATACCAATTCCATCTTCCCTTTTGGAAGGTAAGTTTTAATTTACCACCAAACGCGTCTTTACCTTCGATTCTGTCCTGATAAACAGTTGTTCCATCGTATAATTGAAATGGATCATCTTTTTTTGTGCTACCGGACCAAATGCCACCAGCATCTACCCCGAGTGTTCCGCCAAATAATTCGCGTTTTGTTGCAATGTGAATTGTAGCACGCCTTGTCGGTGGAACAGGAATAGCAAACGAACTAACAGTTTCACCTTGTTCATCAAGGTCTTCGTGAAATATTCCGGTAATATCAAACATCCCGACTTTTCTGCTGTACTTCAGGAGAATAGCTGGATTGGCACCCCACCAAAGTTCTGGGCCGAAAGCAACTTTGAGTCCTTCAAGATCCTTCTTACCGGCAATTTCAAATCCGAGCGGTGCATTTCCGTTATAGATATCTATGTTCGGTCCATAATTAGCTTCTGGGTAAAGTCCAAAGAAATCTCCTTCATAACCCCAGTGATAATGACCGGTTCTATAAAAACCATCTAACTTAAACCACCTGTGATCCCATTCGATAGATGCATTATATACTTTAACGCGTGATAGAGAATTTACTACAGCAGGTTCGCCGTCTATTTCAATAGTCCTTGGTCTTCCCCTATTTTCGTAGAATATTTCGTCAATCCTATTTCGAGGAACATTTCCAAGAACATTTAACGAAAGATTACCTCTTACATATGGAGCCGGTTGAGCTTCAAACTCGGCATAAAAAGATTGCATATGATCAAAACCGGTAAATCCCGGGTTTACATCACTTGTCAAATCTAGATCATCCGGAGTAGTAATTTTTTCTCCACCGGTGCTATAAGTTTCGAACATCATTCGGAGACCGCTCAAACGTACTTTAGACATACTTCGAGTCTCTAAAGCAGCTTTATCTCCTCTTGCTTTTAGAACAGCGTCCATTAAACTAATATTTGCAAAATGATTTTCCATTTTTTGTAGTGTAGCATTATCAGTGAATGGATTAAATCTGTGAGCCTCTTTTAGAGCATAATATGCCGCACGGGGAAAAAGTTGGTACAACCCTCTTTCATTTGTAGGACCTTTGGCACAAATACCAAACCACTCCTCGTTCATATTGTTCTCGCCAGGTTCCAAATCTATTGGATAGCCGCCATTAGCCCAGGTAGCAATAGTATTATGAACATCTAAATCAGAGGTTTGACCATACTTCCACCAGCCATCACTGAACTGAAATGTGAAACCACCTATTGAGTTGCCGGCTTTTCCAAACCCATAAGCATTTGCATAAATCTCTTTCCAGTTTCCGACCTTGTAATATGCCTGCATCTTTTGATCTTCTCTGTTCTCCATAGCATTAAATGCATCTGATCCAAATTCGGTAAGCAATACAGGCATGTCGAGCTTTTCTTTAATTACATCGAACATATCTGTAAAAGAAATACCTCTATAAACATTAACCCCATATATATCTACATCTTCGCATTCATCGGCAATAATATCAATGAATAATACATCTCCATTACATATAGCCACCGGGCGAGATGAATCAATCGCCTTCATTTTAACGGCTGCATCGTTCATTAATTTATACATCGGTCTTCCCCGGGATTCACCTACGAATGCTTTTTCGGCATCATCATCTGGAAAATCTTCAGTTTCAGCGCCTGCCCAGAATAGGCCATAATTATTTTCGTTACCTAATAAATACAATAAAAGTCCAGGAGTATTTTTGTATTCTTCAGCTAATTGTTTTACCTCGGTAAGAAGCAAATCTTGAGTTACCGCGTCACTATAATCTGTAACTGCCACCCATGTACCATCAATCGTAAGACCGTAACGTCCAAAAGAATGGTTAAGCATGGTATAAATACCGTAGTTTTCATAGATGTATTGGATCCATTTGGGTTGAATACCCGTGTAAACCCTGATAGTATTAACTCCCATGTTTTTGAGTAATCCCATCTCCGCATCTAAAGCTGTTTTAATAAAGTCATCCGGTTGATTCCACAAACTGTAGTTATAGTTTGTGCCAATGGGAAAATAATCCCAGTTCATTCCATTAACAATGAAGTCTTCTCCATCTACTTGAAGCTTCATGCCTTCAGAATTTTTAATAATCCGTACTTCGTCAACCTGTGCAAGAATAGACGAGTACAACAGGATGTTAAAGAGAGTAATGAGTGTAAAAAAGGTTGACTTCTTAGAGTTGAAAATCATAGAGCCTCCTTACCGCTATGTTTAATCACATTGGGTGAAAATCTTCGTAATACTAAGAAATGGTTTGGTAGAATAAATAATGAATTGTTACCAGTATGTAGATTTAAAAGGTTATTAGAGTTAATAACCTTTGGGTTTTCAGTTTTGAATAATTGGAAAAAATTTTTCTGGAATTTATCCATCCAATTTCCTTTCAATTTTATTCGCAACAATGAGGAGAAGTAAGAAAAATACTTTGTTCGATTTACGAACAAAGTTAAGGCAAGAATTATACTTTGTCAAGGGAAAATATTCCTATTTTTATTTTTTTATACTTTTATTGTTTTTTCTTCCCCAAAAGGCGTTTTTACCTTAGAAAGGCTTATCTCTTTTTGAAAAAATGTAAATACATTATTCGAATAAACAGGAAATTTTGGATTGTCTAAAGTCGAGATTTGGTTGAATTTGATTTGTAAAAATTTAATTTGATAAGAGTAAATGATTATGCAGTTCTCTCGTTAACAGACTAAGATATTTTGAATAAAGGAGTTTGTATTGATTGAACTCATTTAGCAATGCAGCTACTGTTAAGCTTAATTGAGATAGGTTTTGCTCAACACTCATTTCAATAAAATCATCTTTTTTGATGAAGAGAATTTCCCTGAAGATAACCTGTAAATGTACAAGCCGCTGCTCGCATCAAGCATACTTAGCTTATATTCATGTTTCCCTTTTTCAAAATGCTTATTAAATTCGAGCGAAACTAATTCCCCAAGAATATTAAATACTTCTAATTTTGTCGCACCACTCTCAGCAAGTTGGAATGTTATTACTGTAGTAGGGTTGAATGGATTGGGATAATTTGCATTCAGTTTGTAATGAAGCGGGACATTGTTTTGTTCGCCATTTCTTATACTGCTAACTAAATCATCTTCACCGGGTGACCCATGTATCGATGAAGATCGAACCCAGTATTCCGCATTGTTCGGATTCCCCCAACCGCTTTTTGCGTATGACACTAGTGAATAGCCTTCCCCGTCAGCTTTTTCAGGCCATGGTGTTTTATCATAGTAGGTAAACGAAAATACCTTTGTTCCGGCGGCATTTTCGAGAGCTATTGTTTCCCCGGCATTGTCCAATTGTCCTTGATATTCTCCATTTGGAACAAGCTCATATCTTTTTTCAAACTGTGTTTTGTCGGATACTATCAATATAAATTCGTTTGGTTGAACAATTGTACCCGGCGAAAACATAAAGTTTATGCCGTCAACAAAAGTAGAATAAGATAAATTCAACTCGACGTTGCCGACATTTTTCATCTCAATGAACTCGAATTCCCTTCCGTCAACTGAATCCCGATCCAATGGATGATAATGTAACTCGGTTAGTTTTAGGTTTGATAGGTCTTCATCAATAATAAATCTTGATTCATTCAACATACTCCAGTTAGTTTCATTCAAAGATCGTGTTTTAACAGTGACTGTTTCGTTCAATTCAATAGGCGAAGTATATTCAATTGCATTATCGGATATTGCTCCATGCAATGAGCTATTGGATAGATTAAGTTTCGGTAAAATTAAAAAGTCTGAGCTAACTGTTGAATAATTTAATCCGTGTAGTGCAAGGAGATTTTCACCTTCGTTCAATAACGAAACATATTGCGAGATATCGAATTCCAAAAAATTATTGGCTTCCTCATAAGAAACAGAACTTGAATTCCATGTTAAAGTTGTTTGAGCATTAAACCTCGCTACTTCTACCCCGTTAATGTACGCTGCAAAGCCGTCATCGCACATAATACTCAATTTCATTACCGTTACCTTCTCTAATTCATTTGAGTTGACAATGAATGGAATTCTTATAAAGCAAGATGTATTTGGATTACCGCCGCTTTTCATTTCTTCCTCCAAATCCAGAGTTATGTACTGTTCGTATCCTGTATCGCTCTCATAACCGATTCCGCCCGGATTACCGTTACAATCCTGCCAATTGTCATCATTGAAGTCATTACTGGTATACCATCCATCACTAATTGCAGATTTAGGAACAAACACTTTTTTTGCGGTGGAAGGTGAAACAACATCTTTAGAAAAATTATTTTCACTTGAGGTAAAAGGCGTAAAAGGATCGGATCCGTCAAAGGTATAATAAATTTTCCCCGTATTGACGGATAACTCTAATTGCGAACCCTTCTGCACAATTCCGCCCACTATACTAAACTGTGGTGGTAAATTATCCGAAAACAAACCTTTATTGATTAGCTGTTCGAACAATGTATTGACCCGGTTCGGTAAAAATGTATACTTGATAAAATTTATTTCGTTGTTCCAGTTTCGCTTGGTTTTTGGACTCTGCACTTTTGAGTCACCCCACCTGGCTGATTCAGCGATAATTGCCGTTTCAATTTGTGATTTACGCTTTTCAAGTCTTGCAATGTTTCTTTGATAAGTAAGAACCCCGTTATTAAAAAAATGTTTGTATATCCTATCTGCAAATCGAAACCTATATTGCGCATTTTCGCTAAGCTTTTGATGTATCCATTGTGGGTTTGAATCAAGAAAGTTTTGTCCTGCCGGAAAAGGACCTGTTCTGTCAATACCCCAGTCATGTAAGAACAAAGTATGCTCGGCGTCATGTCTAAAAAACTTGAAACCGTCCGGGTTAACACGGTTGAAGATTGCGTAAAAATTGTTCGGGCTTTCGTTACCTCTAAAATTTGAAATAGGTCCGTCAAAATCACCTACAAATAAAGTAACAATCATATAATCGATAAGATTGTCAATATCGAGTAGCTTATCATAATCGGGGTTAAGCGAACCATCAAAATCTAATCCTTGTGCTTTAAGATACACCTCATTATCTGAGAAGCCTTGCTCGCCAAGTTCCCATAACTCTCGCCATTTACCTACAGTTCCATCGGTTGCTTCAATATGGTATCGATTAAAATTTTCACCTACATCAACCTTAATAACGTCATAGTCCTCCCTCTGTCCATCAAAATATTCAGCAGCATAAGATGCTTCGGACCTTTCCTGAGTTTGGTACAAACCCCAATACGTTCCATTAATAAACAGATGATAATACCTGCTGCGTGTATAAGGCTGATGCATATCTCTTTGGGTATCACGCGAAAATACATCACGTAAAAAAGTATTTTTAGAATCACCCGTAAACGACCAGGAGTAATTCTGACTTGTACGTAGATCAATTTTATCAAATTGGTTGGTACCTTCATCACCAAATAAAGGGTAGTTTAATTTCCCTTTACCATACTCGCTTCTAAAAAAGAATCTAAATGCATGTTTGGGGTTTTCGGAATTCCTGCTCCATCCGCCTCTAATTCTAATTCCGCAATTAATTTGAAAACCCTCTGAGCCATCGGGATTAATCAACTCAAGTGAGGCAGGTCTTTCCCAGTCTCTACCATGTTTGAGAGCATTTACATATATACCTTTTCCTGGATCAAATAAATTATCAAGATCAGTAACTAATGACATTGAAGGAATTGAAAGAAAAGCTTCCTTAATATCGGAAGAATACGATGTATTGTTATAAATATCAGGATCCAGACCATAGTTTATTTCTTGCGGTGAAGTTCCGGGGGCCAGCCAGCCATTACCCGGTACAAAATTGTCACGAGATAATTCCGTTATTTTATCAACAAATAAATAAGTATGTGTGACAGGGTTACAGATTAATGAATCACCGACAAAGGCAGTTGCTGTGACTATAAATCCTGGAGCTACATCACGATTACTAAAATTTAACGGATTGATTTCAATTTTAGCCGGATTATTCTCGATTAAAGTACTACTTGAAGTTCTCGGATCACCTCCGTTAAGAGTATACTTGATTTTGGCATCATCAACATTTATTGAAATTATCAGATCAAATGGATCACTATAAAAACCCCGTGTATGTGAAAATATTAACTCATTATTCTTTGCCAAAACATAGTTTAACTGGACAAACAAAATTAGTTGTAGCGCAATCCATTTAGAAAAAATTTTCATCTTCATTTCACATCATTAGCTTGGTGTATCATTCAATCAATATTATCTGCATTTCATGATATAAAATTGAGCTAATTAATTCAATTCCTATATAATTGCTCAACTAACTGATAATGTGTAATGATTATTATAAATATGACTTTTAATTAAAAGGAAGTAAAACCATCGCCGGATGCGAGTATACATCCGGCAGAATAAATATTACCAAAAAATTGTGTATAGAAGCACGAGAACGAGTAATATCGCATAAGCGCTCACATTAAATGCAGAATCGGTTCTAAATAGCTTAGCAGTTAAAACAAGACCTTTCGGATCATCATCACTTTCATTTGTAGTCAAACTTACACCTACTATAATTGCCATAGTGATCAGCATAGTATAAAACATCTGATCCATCCATGGTAAATCAACAAATGATGCTTTCAAAAACAAAGCTACAAGGATTGATAAAATAGCGCCGATAATCGCGGCTTTGTTCGTGGTTTTCTTCCAAAACAAACCCATCAGAAAAATGGCAAGTATGCCGGGGCTAACCAGCCCTGTATACTCTTGTATGTATTGGAACATCTGGGGAATGTTACCCATAACAGGGGCTAATGCGATTGCAATAATTAATGCAACTGCAGCGGTTATCCTTCCAACGTTGACCACTTTCTTTTCAGAAGCATTTCTATCAATATACGGTTTGTAAATATCCATTGTAAAAATGGTTGAAGTTGAATTTAGCATAGATGCTAATGAAGAAACAATAGCGGCTGTTAAAGCAGCGAGTACAAGCCCTTGAAAACCTGTGGGAATAAACTGACTTATCAACCAGGGGTATGCTTTATCATAATTTATTTCCCCACCCCCTTTACTAAAAGCCTCAGTTACTCCCGGAATTGCTGCAGTACCTTCAGGCTGTGTGAACATTACATAAGCAACTATACCGGGTATCACAACTATCAAAGGAATTATTAATTTCAAGCCAGCGGCGAATGCTATACCTTTTTGAGCTTCTTTAATCGACTTTGCAGCAAGCGTTCTTTGAATAATATACTGGTTGAATCCCCAGTAATACAAATTAGCAACCCACATCCCACCTATCAGCACAGCAATACCGGGAAGATTAAAGAATTCAGGGTTTTCACGTGAAAGAACCATATGGAATTTTTCAGGAGCTTTATCAAATATATGCGCAAGTCCGTTGAATATTCCTCCTTCGGGCGTAGCTGCTTCCAAAGCTAATATTGTTGTGATCAAACCGCCTATTATCAGCAAAGCCACCTGCACGGCGTCGGTCCATGCCACGGCTGATAAACCGCCATAAAGAGAATAAGCTGCTGCAATAAAAGCTAAGCCAAAAATTGCATAAATTATTAAACTGCCGTCCCCTGTTCCTATTATTGTATCAATAGCTTTACCGCCTAAAAATAAAACTGAAGTTAGATTCACGAAAATAAACAGGGCTACCCAAAAAACTGCAAGTATAGTTTTTAGATTAGTGCTGAAACGCTGCTCAATAAATTCCGGGATTGTGTATAATCCTTTTTCAATGAATATTGGCAGAAAAAATTTACCGACTATTATTAGCGTAATTGCCGCCATCCACTCATACGAGGCTATTGCAAGCCCAATCGCAAAGCCTGATCCGGACATCCCGATAAACTGCTCGGCAGAAATATTAGCTGCTATTAACGAAGCTCCTATAGCCCACCAGGGAAGTGATTTACCTGCAAGGAAGTAATCTTTGGAATCCCTTTCGTGTCCTTTTTTATTGCGCGATACCCATAAACCAAGAGATACAATAAAAATAATGTAGATTGCAAAAATCATGTAATCGATAAATGAGAAACTCATCTAATCTCCTGTTTTTCTGTATTTTGAATTTTGCGAGTTAATTTGAATTACGACTTATAATTTAGTCAAACAAACCGCACCATGCTTTCTTATAGATAGAACTTTTACAACGTCGTTACAAAATGCGTGATTCATCAAAGACTTGTATTCAGGAATCAAGTTATTCGGCAAAAAAACCTGAATGGTTCCGGCATATCCACCTCCGTGCACCCTGCATGCACCTGCTCCGTGATTCTTCAGAAATACATTGCTGAGCGCCAAAGCTAACGAGAGCGCTTGTTCATCCGGATTAGAAGCTGCAAAAACATTCTGCAGATATTTGAATGATGAATCTCCAGATTCTTCGACAAGTTTTAAGAAAGTTATAAAATCGTCTTTTTGCAATGCTTTAATTTGCATTTCCACCCGTTTGTTTTCTTCAAAGAAATGCAGTGCACGTAAGATTGCCCTGTCGCTAACCGAGCTTCTCAGATGTTTTATTTGGCGGTAAAAGACCTCTTCATCAATCTGTCTAAGATATTCTTTTCCAAGAATTTTAGCCACGCTTTTCATTTCAGTTGGAATTGCTGCGTAGTCCGAAGTTAAATCTGTGTGATTACTGCCGGTATCAACTACCAACAAACTGTAACCTGTTTTAGAAAAATCGAATTCCAGCTTGTTGATATTCGGCTTGTCAAGATATTCAAAGTCAATTGCGACCATTCCGCCGGCTGCGCAAGCTACCTGGTCCATTAATCCGCAAGGTTTGCCGAAGTAATTGTTTTCAGCGTATTGCCCGATAGCGGCCAGCTCTTTGTAATTAATTTTCCCGCAGTTAAACAGATGATTAAAGATCGAACCTAATAAAACTTCTACCGAAGCTGACGAACTCAAACCCGACCCTTCGAGCACGTCGCTTGTTAATACGGCATTGAAACCATTTATATTGTATCCTAATTCTTTAAACCGGTAAGTAATTCCCCTTACTAGGGCGTGCGTTGATTCTCTTTCGTTAACAACTGGTTTTAGATCTTTGATATCAACAATGAATTTTTCATCGTAACCTTCCGAAATAATATTGATGTTAGAGGAATTGTTCGGTGCAGCTATAGCGATGGAATCTACATTTATACTTCCAGCAATTACTTTTCCGTGGTTATGATCAGTATGATTACCGCTAATTTCGCTTCGTCCCGGAGTGCTGAATAAGTGATAATTTCCGCTATCAAATTCGCTACTAAACAATTGGATCAACTTAGCATAACGCTTGTGTTGTCGGTTGATTACGTGTTCGTCATTACCATAAACCTGTATTAGATTTTTTTTAAAGTTTTCCATAGACACCTGTAATAACTGTAAAATTTATGTCGAAAAGAAACGTCAATGATTTCATTCGGCCTATTTGTAATTAATATGTCTTTACTCATAAACGAAGTTATGTGTACAAATCACTTTCCTAATCCATTCTATTCACGATACAATTGCACCTAATTTTCTTTAAGCAACCTCAATGCTTCAGCCGCCTGCTCTGGAGTAATATCTCTCTGAGCCTCTGCCAGCATTTCATACCCAACCATAAATTTTTTTATTCGTGCCGACCTTAGTAAGGGCGGATAAAAATGTGCATGAAGTTGCCAATGGATGTTGTCTTCTCCATTAAACGGGGCTCCGTGCCATCCCATACTATAAGGAAATGGTGTTTGAAATAATTTATCATAAATATTCAAAAATTGCTTCAGAACCGCGGCAAGGTTTTCTTTTTCAATTTTAGTAATGTCTGTAATTTTAAGAATATGCCTTTTGGGCAGCAGCAGTGCTTCGTAAGGCCAGGTAGCCCAGAAAGGTATTAGTACTACCCAATGCTTATCATCAATAACAATTCTTTCTTTGCTTTGCAGCTCCAGGTTTAGATAATCAAGCAGTAACACAGAATGATTTTGTTGATAATAAATAGACTGATAATTATTTTCTTTTGCCGGTTCAGAAGGGATAGCATTCAAAGCCCAGATTTGACCGTGGGGGTGCGGATTAGAACACCCCATAATTTCGCCTTTATTCTCAAAAATTTGAACCCATTTATATTTTTTACTGAGTTCATTATACCTGTATACCCAGAGGTCGATTACTTTTACAATATTTTTAATTTCCATCTGAGATAAACTTAAATCGTGGCGCGGAGAAAAACATATTACTTCACAAGTTCCGTTAACTGCCCTGGTTTTCAATAAACCGTTTGACTCTTTGTTCGAAGACTGACCATCAGGTAATAAGGCGGAAAAATCATTTGTAAAATAAAAAGTATCTGCATACTTTGGATTTTTATGACCACCTGCCCTGGAATTACCGGGACAGAGGTAACAATTTGGATCATACATTGGCCTGTTATTAGAGAAGTTATCACCTTCTACCTTACCTTGCCACGGGCGCAGCGTGCGATGTGGAGATACTAATACCCATTCACCGGTTAACTGATTGAATCTTCTATGCGGATAATTATAAAGCGAATTCATTTAAATGATTATTCAAATTTTCCATAAATAATTTTAGCGAATCTACTTGTTAAGCTCGAACGAATCGTAAAGTTCACCTGTTGCTGTATAAGCTTCAATTGATAATTTATTTTCTTCTACATTAATTACCTGGAACAATTGCACTTTGTTGCCCATCTTTGCCATAACATCACCGTAAATTGGATTAATATCGTAAGCCTTTGGACCCGAGACCGAAACTATATAAACCGTACCTTTCTCATCATCACCAACAATTTTATCGTTCCTAAGTTTATAAGTTCTGGCGTAAGTATGATCATGTCCTTGTAAAACCAAATCGACATTATGTTTATCAATTACATTTAAGAAAGCTTCTCTTGTGTCTTTATTATCTCTTTTCTTACCTACGCTATACAACGGATGATGCAATGTAATTATTGTCCAACGACAAGAATTATCTTCAAGTATTTCATCGAGCCAAACTGCCTGCTCTTCCAGCTTTGTCTGACTATTCAGCATAACAAATCTTACGCCCTGGTAATCAATATAGTATGAAGATTCTTCAAGTCCCGGAATTCCATTTTCCGGCAAAGTAAAATGAGGCCTCCAGATTGGGGCAATGGTTTTGTATCTTTTATGCTTTCCGTCAACAATATATCTGGGATGATCGTGATTACCCGGTACTAATATTGATGGCGTAACTCTAAACACAAAGCCTGCTGCGGAAAAGAAATCTCCCCATAAACTGTCTTCAGGCTCACCCAAAAGATCTCCTGCAAACAACCAGAAATTAGCATCTCCCGCTTTTTTAAATACCTGCCTAAATACCCTCGAACAATGTTCCAAGACACTGTTTTGAGGATCGCCAAAGTAGATAAAAGTAAAGGGCTGGGATTCCGTTTTAGAAGTTGTAAACTGATTCCA
>JANQLA010000056.1 GCA_028280855.1 Melioribacteraceae bacterium | reverse complement strand
GAGGATGATATATCTTTTGAATTTATAGGAGGAATAGTATTTTCTGCAAATACCCCTATTAATTTTTTGATGGAAATGTTATACTCTAATCATAATATTCCCTATACCTTCGCTTCAAATAGTGAACCTGGGGAAAGTATTATTAAAAGCGAACTAAGACTTGAATCTATTTATTTAAGACTTGGTTTGTTGGTTAATTTGTAGTATACCTTATATTTGTTATTCAGGTAAATGAAGAAAAATTGATGCAATACAAGTTAATAGCAATAGCTGGTGGAAGCGGGAGCGGTAAAACTTACTGGGTGAATAAAGTAAAGTCACTTCTGGATGAAACTAAGCTGCTAGTCATTCCGCTGGATAACTATTACCGAGACCAAAGTCACTTGACATTCGAAGAAAGAGTTAAACAAAATTATGATCACCCGGATTCATTCGATTTCGGATTGTTGCTTGATCAATTAAGCGAACTCAAAAAAGGCAAATCAATTGAAATGCCAAGGTACGATTTTGCGCAGCATACAAGAAAAAAAGAAGCTGTTGAGATTGAGCCAAAAGAAATTATTATAATCGAGGGCATCCTTACACTTGAGTACCAGCAAATTCGAAATCTTGCCGACTTGAAACTATTCATCGAAACACCTGACGATATAAAACTGATAAGACGATTGAAGCGAGATACAAAAGAACGCGGCAGAACAATGGAATCTGTCTTAGAGCAGTATTTTGATACTGTTCGCCCAATGTTCATGAAGTATATATTGCCGACAAAAGAATTTGCCGATGTTGTTATCGACGGAACAAGTTATAACGAAACACTTACCAAAGAAATCTTAAGAAGGCTTGACTAGCATTCGTCAAGCCTGTGCAAACACATTTAATTACTTAGCGAAATACTCATTCAGCTTATCCCAGTAATGCTGCTTCCAGCCTTTCCGAATATGGGAAACATGTTTGTCGGGAATACCGTATTGTTCAAAAGTGAGAGCGGTTTTCTTTCCTTTCTTCTTCAATGTATATTTAATCAATGACCATTCGCCGGCTTTCCAATCACTGCCTCGCCATGCTTGAGCGATCATCTTATTTTCGACAAGCTCAACGTTATATCCTTTAATGTATCCGCCGTAACAAGTAAATTTACCGCCTTCTTTTTTGCTGATTCTTGCAGGCGCTTCGCTGAAGGCAGCGTGTTGTTTTGAGTCTGTTAAACATGCATAAACCTGCTCGGTTGTTCCATTAATTACAACTTCTTGTTTAATCGATCTTGGCATAAGCTCTCCTAATTTTATTGATTTAATAATATTTGAAAATTAATCAGCTCTTTCCGGGAAAAATATTTCTACTCCTCCATCAACTTTTTTTACACTTATTAGTTGATAGTAATTATCATCCATGATCTCATTTTCCCCGATTGTCGGTACTTCTCTTTCCAATTCATTTAATAATGCTCGAGCTAACAGCCAACCCTGAAATAAAGAAATGTCGTCGACTTTAAGATGCTGCTCCATAACAGTGTAGTCGTCAGACATTTTGAAGAATCGTTCAATGTAAGTTAATCCGTATTCATGCTGCCATGCTTTTTCATAGGTGAAGCCATGTTCATCTTGTAATTCGTGTATTAGACTAATCTCGGGAATGTTACGCATGTATAATTCTATTCCTGTGCGGTCCTGCATTGGTGTTGGCATTGGCAGAAGATAATCAGCATCCATATAACCTGCCATGTGTCCATACTCGGCAACTATCCATGCATCGTCGTTTACCGGTTCAAGAAGAGTAACAGTTTCACCAAAGCTAACTGACAACAGTTCTTCATACTCTCCGTTAGATTTCATATACATCGGTAGAGAATTCCCGAAAACAAACAATTGTGGACCGTCACTTCTTGAATCATAAACCATGCAGTTGGTGAAGGTTTCCAGTTCATTTGTATCAATTGTGCTTTTTACTCCATCCCGTATCTGTTCCCCGTTCATATAATCTTTACTTATTTTATTAAAAACATCCCCGGTTGCTCTGTCAAATTCTTCATATTCATATTGTATTAAAGCAATTTCATCTGTTTCTTTAATATACTGGTAAGTCAATCTGGTATCTGAGCCACCTCGTGATCCAACCATTATGGATACTGCAAATGAATAGTCATCATAAATTATATCATCAAAACCACCTAACATTCCTCCGCAAACATCACAGGGAATTTTAGTAAACTCGAATGAATGAGGAACAAGTAATTCTTCATCCATTGCTTTAAAACATACCATAAACCTTTCGCCACTTGAAATTTGCTCAATAACTGCAGCAACATCATCCATCAAATTGTAGAAAACATCACCGGTTGCTACATCAATAATTCTGTAATCATCCAAAATGGTGTTGTCTTCAACGATCGATGTTCTATTGACTCCTTCTGCAAAAGAATCACAAAAGACAGCTATTACTTCATCCGGATTTGAAATCTGTGCAAAAACCAAAGTGTTAACCGATAATAGTATTAAGCTGGATAAAAACAGTTTCTTCATTTGATGCCCCTTTTTATAATAAGACACGTTGACTAATTAAAAATAGCGGAATAGTTGGTCAATACAAAACAATTACAGTTAATCTGTAAAATTTTGTTTTTGAAGCGTAACATTCTGTAGTTATGAAACGTCCAAAAAATCTATAAAATCTTTTACCATAAAAACTAGAGTCACTTGTCCAAAAACTCTACAAAGAAGTTTGTAAGTAATAATTATTTTCCCAGCCCAAATTATTCCTTCAAAATTTGTTTGAACCACATTTCATATCTAAATAAAACTTATAAACAAAACCAGGGGGTAAAATGAAGTTAACTCGGTTCATTGTAGTAACAATTATTCTGTTTTCCATTTCGGGAAATATATTCGGGCAGAATATTAACGAAATAAATATTCCATACACAAAATATGTACTTGATAATGGACTCACACTTATTGTGCACGAGGACCATAAAGCGCCAATCATTGCAGTAAATGTTTGGTACCATGTCGGCTCAAAAAACGAAAAACCCGGCAAAACAGGATTCGCACACTTGTTTGAGCATATTATGTTCAACGGTAGCGAAAACTTTGACGACGACTATTTTCAGGCGTTGGAGCGCGTTGGCGCAACAGACTTAAACGGTACAACCAACAATGACAGAACCAATTATTTCCAAAATGTTCCTTCCCCGGCAGTTGATTTGGCATTGTGGATGGAATCAGATAGAATGGGTCACTTGCTCGGTGCAGTTACACAAGAGAAACTTGATGAGCAGCGCGGCGTAGTTCAAAATGAAAAAAGGCAAGGCGACAATCAGCCTTATGCAATTGCCCAAGAGTTAATAGCAACCGGTACATATCCTAAAGGACATCCATATTCGTGGACTGTAATCGGGTCATTGGAAGATTTGAATGCCGCAAGTTTGGACGATGTTCATGAGTGGTTCAAAACGTATTACGGCGCTGCTAATGCCGTATTAGTGATTGCAGGCGACGTTACTCCTGAAGTCGCAAAGGAAAAAGTAGAAAAATATTTTGGAGATATTCCCGCTGGTCCTCCAATCTCCAAACATGAAACTTGGATAGCAAAAATGGCCGGTTCTAAAAGAACAATTGCTGAAGATAGAGTACCCCAGGCAAGGATTCAAAAAATATGGAATGTTCCGGAATGGGGAAACGAAGAACTGGCCTATCTTGATTTAGCGAGTGATGTATTGGCTTCAGGAAAATCTTCGCGGCTTTATAAGAGACTTGTTTATGAAGATCAGATTGCTACAAATATTGCAGCGTACTATTCACCCGGAGAGATTGGTAGTCAATTCATTGTTCAAGCGTTGGCTAAACCGGGCGGCGATCTTTCAGAAATAGAAAGAATTCTTGACGAAGAATTAGCAAAGTTTTTGGCTGAAGGTCCCACGGAACAGGAACTGCAAAGAGTAAAAACAAAACATATTGCCAACTTTGTAAGAGGCATTGAACGCATAGGCGGATTCGGAGGTAAGTCCGATATTCTGGCTCAGTCGCAGGTCTATGGCGGCAGACCGGATTACTATAAAACATATTTGGAATATATTTCCTATTCAACGGTTAAGGATATTAAAGACGCATCAAATAAGTGGTTGAGCTATGGTGTGTATATCCTGGAAATCCATCCGTATCCAAAATATAGCGAAGCTGTTGTAGGCGCTGATAGATCCAAACTTCCTGAAACGGGAACTCCTCCGGATGTGGCTTTTCCGACAATCCAAAAAGCGACTCTGGACAACGGCTTAAAAGTTATGTTGGCTCAACGTTCTTCTGTTCCTTTAGTAAATTTTAACTTACAGGTTGATGCGGGTTATGCCGCAGATCAATTTGGAATTCCCGGAACGGGAAGTTTAGCAATGACAATGTTAGATGAAGGCACTGAGAGCTTGAAATCGTTAGAAATAAGTGAAAAGCTAGATAATCTAGGCGCTACTCTCGGCAGCGGTTCGAATCTGGATATGTCCACAGTGACAATGTCAACATTAAAAGAAAAAATTGACATGGCTCTTGATTTGTATGCCGATGTTATTTTGAATCCTTCTTTTCCGCAAGAAGAATTGGACAGGCTAAAGAAAGAACGTATAGCTCAAATACAAAGAGAAAAGTCCAGTCCTATTCAGATGGCTCTAAGAACTTTCCCTGGGTTAATCTACGGGAAAGATCATGCTTATGGATTGCCGTTCACAGGAACCGGGTTCGAAGAAACTGTTACACAAATATCGCGTGATGACTTGGTTAAATTCCACGAAACATGGTTCAAGCCAAACAACGCAACTCTAATTGTAACGGGCGATATTTCAATGGATGAGCTGCTGCCAAAATTGGAGCAAAAGTTCGAAGGATGGGGCGAAGGCGAGGTGCCGGTTAAAAATATAAGCGAAGTAAAAAATGTTGATAAACCTGTTATCTATTTAATGGATAAGCCTCAAGCTCCTCAATCGGTTATTATCGCCGGTCAAATTATGCCGGCACGAAACGTGGAAAACAACCTTGAGCTTGAAACTATGAATGATATCCTTGGCGGGACATTTACTTCAAGAATTAACATGAATTTACGAGAAGATAAGCATTGGTCTTATGGATCACAGAGTATATTACTTGGCGCAAGAGCACAGAGACCGTACGTAGTATTTGCAATGGTGCAATCCGATAAAACTGTTGAATCCGTAGAAGAACTTATCCGTGAAGTTGATGAATACATCACAACCAATCCTGCTACGGAAGATGAACTAAATAAAATCAAATTAAATAATACTCTTTCACTTCCCGGCAGTTGGGAAACAAACGGTGCGGTAACAAATTCCATAGCTCAGATGGTACGTTACAATTTACCTGAAGATTATTTCGATACATATTCAACTAGATTGAAAAATTTGAGCCTTGGTGATGTACAAGCAGCGGCTAAACAAACATTGGGAAAAGATCAGCTTGTTTGGGTAATGGTAGGTGATAAAGCTACGTATAAAGATAAGCTTGCAAAATTTGGATACGAGATTCACGAGATAGATGTTGACGGAAATATAATTGATGATGAAATAAAAATGCAGGAGAAAGTT
>JANQLA010000042.1 GCA_028280855.1 Melioribacteraceae bacterium | reverse complement strand
GGAAGACAACACGGTAAAAAAGATACTTGATATAAACAGGACAAACAATTCTCAAAAAGCGATAAACGATATTTATATATATGACGACATTGCTTATGTATCAATCGATTTCGGATTGTCGCTAATTGATGTAAAGAGTTTTGAATTTATCGAATCTGTTCTGAAATTTGGCGATCTTCCTTCTTCAACAAGAGTAAACAGTATTAATCTTGACAACTTACTGTATGTATCTCACGAAAACGGTTTTGCGGTTCAAAAGCCAAACTCAACAAATCTTGCTAATCCCGATTCATGGACTACTTATATAGTTGGGCAAGGCAGCAGTTCTATCCCTGCAGACGAAGTAAATTCATCGGTTATATTTAACGAAAATATGCTTATTGCTACAAATGAAGGTGTATTTAATTTTGACGGAACGAACTGGCAGAGATTTTTAACAATCGAAAGCAACGTGTTAAAACTCGTTAAGAGCTCAAATGATCTTCTGGCTATTACAACTAATTCACTAATTAGTTTTAACGATACAACAGAGACCCTGCTTTATCAAAGTAAGCCCGGCACCGAATTCTCCGATTTACTTGTAACAAATGAAGGTATAATCTTTATTGCAAGCACTTTGGGTCTTTTCGAAATTAAATCGGGCAACACGAATCAAATTGTTCCCGCCGGTCCTGAGACAAACAACTTCTTAAGTATTACAATTGACGCCAATAGCAATGTTTGGGCTGCTACAGGAAAAGATGGTTTTGGAGAAGGCTTCATGAAATTTGATTCCCACAAATGGACAAATTATAATAAACACACTTTCCCTCAACTAGTTACAAACGATTATTATAGAGTATTTTTTTCTGCCAATAGTATATTCGCTTGCAGTTGGGGGTTTGGATTCGTAAAAATGGAAGATGGTGAGCCAATAATATTTGATGCAAATAATACTGAAATGGACGGAATTCCTGGTTCGCCCAACTTTGTGGTAATAATGGATGTAAAAGCGGATAAATTTCAGAACGGTTATTGGGTTTTTAATCATGCGCCTGATGACAATAATGCTCTGATATTATTTGCACCCGACGGATCACAAACCTATTTTAGATTTCAATTTCTTAATTTGACGACGAACGAATTTGTGGACATTGCTGAAGTTGATGACAATAATACTAAATGGTTTAGTATAAATGGTGAAGGACTATTTTACTTCAACGAAAATGGTACACTGGAGAATACTTCAGATGATACCTGGGGAAGAATGAACAGAAGTGAATTTTTCGACAATAGAGATGTTACAGCACTTACAGTCGATAATCGAAACGAACTTTGGATAGGTACCTCGCTAGGAGTAAGAATTATTCCCGATCCTTTAAGGCCTAAGTCGCAGTTGCTATCATCTTTTCCATTGAGGCAACAGTCAATAAACACAATTGCCGTAGATGCATTGAACCGTAAATGGGTTGGTACAAGCCAGGGGCTATTTTATGTTTCTTCAGATGGCTCAGCGCTCATTGATCAATTTGATAGTAAAAACAGCCCCCTTCCCTCGGATGATATTCTAAGCGTAGCAATTGATGACGCAACAGGTATTGTGTATGTCGGAACTTCACTAGGCTTATCTGCTCTTAAAACAACCGCTGTAAAGCCTAATGAAAATTTTAGTGAACTTCGAGCATATCCTAATCCCTATTTGGTTGGTGGTGTCAATTCAGCTCCTTTGCAAATTGACGGACTGATCGCTCAATCAACAATTAAAATTCTTTCTATCAACGGGCAGCTTATTAAGGAGTTTGAATCCGTCGGAGGCAGAATTGATAGCTGGGACGGACGTGATGAATCCGGAGAATTTGTCCCAACAGGAGTCTATTTAATAGTTGCTTTTGATGAAGAGGCAAACAATGTCGAAACAGCTAAAGTAGCGGTTATCAGAGAGCAGTAAAAATCCGACATGGTTGATTTCAATAATGTAAGTATTCACTTCACCGGCGAAGACCTTTTCAATTCTGCAACTTTTCGAATTAATTCTACCGATAAGATTGCACTTGTTGGATCAAACGGTTCCGGAAAATCTACAATACTCAAACTTACCAGTCAGTTGATTAAACCGTCGGAAGGGACAGTTACAGCCCGGAGAAACATTAAAATCGGCTACCTTCCGCAGGAATTTATAAATACTTCCTCTAAATCACTATTCGACGAAGTTAGAAATTCGATCCGCTATGTAATTGATATTGAAGTAAATGATCGACAACTTCACGCGAAATTAGAAGGAGTGACTACTGATGAAGAAAGAGAAAAAATCATTAAAGCAATCGATGACAATGAAAATCTTAAACAGGTTTACTCATATTATACTATTGATTCGCAAATCAAAAAAGTACTGGCGGGTCTGGGCTTTAAGGAAAGTGACTTTGAGCGTGACGTAAAAGAATTCTCGGGCGGCTGGCAAATGAGAATAGAATTGGCAAAGATACTCCTCGGTAAAAACGATTTGTTAATGATGGATGAACCTACAAACCACCTGGATATTGAATCGTTACAATGGCTGATTGCATTTCTGCAAAACTACGACGGGGCTTTATTACTGGTTTCACACGATAAATATTTTCTTAACAAGTTAACAACCCGAACACTTGAACTTTACAATCGTGCTGTCACTTTTTTTAGTGGTAATTACGATAAATACCTTGTTTTCAAAAAGGAACGTGATGCACAGCTTAGAGCAGCTTACGTAAACCAGGAGCGTAAGATAAAACAAACCGAAAGATTTATTGAAAGGTTCAGGTATAAAAACACTAAAGCAAAGCAAGTTCAAAGCCGAATAAAACAGCTTGACCGGCTTGATAAAATTGATTTGCCGGATTACGAGAGTAAGATTGAAATAAAATTTCCCGACGTGCCTCCAAGCGGTTCCGTTCCATTGGAGTTATACAACTTATCCAAGAGTTACGGTGATCTGAAAGTCTTCAGCGGGGTTGATCTTCAGATGAACCGAGGCGATAAGATTGCTTTCCTGGGGCCAAACGGAGCAGGTAAAACTACCCTGGCAAGAATAATTGCAAATGATATTAAAGAATACTCAGGCGACATGAAATTAGGGCACAATACTTCTGTTTCTTATTACGCCCAGGAAGTAGCCGATTCACTTAACGCCGATTCGGATTTGCTTGATATTATTGGTGAAACAGCGCCAGACCTTACCCCTGGGAGTATTAGAAATATTCTAGGCTCATTTCTTTTTAGCGATGACGATGTATTCAAAAAAATAAAAGTGCTTTCAGGAGGTGAAAAAAGCAGAGTTGCGCTCGCAAAGATTTTAGTTACTAAAGCAAACCTTGTTGTGATGGATGAGCCTACAAACCACCTGGATATTGCATCTAAAGATATGCTACAAAAGGCGCTAGTTGAATTTGACGGTTCTCTAATTATTGTTTCGCATGACATCGATTTTGTTCGCCCAATTGCGAATAAAATATTGGAGATTAAATCGGGTAAAGCGAAACTGTACCAGGGAAATATTGATTATTATTTATATAAGTTAAACGAGGCCGGAGCCAGTAAAGAAACCGAACAGAAGAGCGTTGAGTCCTCACCTTCTAAAAACAAACGCCAACAAAAAAGATTGGAAGCTCAAAAACGACATGATAAATACAGAGCAACTAAAGATTTAAAAGACAACATCTCAAAACTTGAACAACAAGTTGAGGAACTTGAAAAGAAGAAAATGATTTTGGAATCCGAACTGGCTGATAAGACTATTTAT
Organism: Melioribacteraceae bacterium; assembly: GCA_028280855.1. Lineage (GTDB taxonomy): Bacteria > Bacteroidota > Ignavibacteria > Ignavibacteriales > Melioribacteraceae > PGYT01. The sequence goes on along the minus strand of JANQLA010000042.1, from coordinate 824 downwards.
TCAAACCCTTCTCTTGCCAAATCAAAAAATGCAGAATACGATTCCGTCAAAAGAGAACTGGATAACGTTATAAATAAATGGTCGGAGCTGTGCGAAAAACTCGAGCTTGTAGAAAAATCATTCGAAAGCTAGCTGATGAATTCGTCGGCTAATCCGACGCCGCCGTACAAAGGGGCATCATCACCAAGTCCTGTAACAACAATTTTCACTTTCTCACCTGGTTCTGGCAGTACGCTATTTTTAAAGGCTTTTTCAATTTTTGGTACCACATAGTCCCCCATTGCTTCAACTACTCCACCGCCCAACACAATAGTATCAATGTTTAACAAAGTAGTAATGCTGCCCAACACAGTGCCAATAACATCGCAAGCGTTATTTACATGTTTTACTGCAACTTTATCATCATGTTTTACAGCCTTTGCAAGCGATTTGCTTTTTATTTTTGTTTTTCTTGCTTTCAGCAATTCTGTGCTTTTACCTTTGTCAATGTCATTCATTATTGATTTAACAATAGCAGTCCGGCTTGCCAAATTTTCAAACGTGGAATCGGACTCCTTACCGCTTAACCTCCCGTTAGAATCAACTTTCATGTGACCGATTTCACCTGCAAAAAATGAGGATCCCCTGTATAACTTGTTATCAAAAATTAATGCTCCGCCAATACCTGTTCCAACAAATACAACAAGAGTGTTTTTGACATCGTCATTAAATTCGAACCTTTTTATACCAAGAGCGGCAAGGTTAACATCATTTTCGATAAGCACGGGTATATCAAAATGTTTTTGCAGCGCATCTTTTATATTGTAGTTTTTAATTGAAAGATT
>JANQLA010000030.1 GCA_028280855.1 Melioribacteraceae bacterium | reverse complement strand
CTACCATTGATGAAAGGGAAGCCCCTATTGCCCCGGCCAAAGCAGCAATAGAACCACCACCCGGCGCAGGGGATTCACGCGATACTTCGTCAACAAAGTCTGTGAGTTTCATTTCTACTAATGCATCGCCAAGGTTCTTTGGCAAACCAAGCGCTCTTTCCGAAATTTTAAACTCTGAAACATCATTTAGGCCCAATGATTGAACAGCGGTTTCGAGTATGTCTTTAACCGGGATTCCTGTTGATCTCCCCTGTTTTCTTAAGTAATGCTTTCCCGACTCTAATAATGCAGGGTAAGGAACAAGTCCCACTATTTCGCTTCCTGTTACTACAAGACCGCGCTCTAAAGCGAGTTGGCGGGTTGCGTCTAAAACATGATGCATTGAAGTCACATTATAGTCCGTTAAGTTTATTGAGATCTGAGCCCGGTCATATTCGTCAACCATCCAACCGATTGCTTTCGCGTTTTTGAACATGCCCGGTTTCTTTACCGATTGACCGACAACTTTCGCGACAGTTATCCCGTTTTGTTTTAACAGATCGACCAGGTCATACTCGTGTTCAATCTTGCAATGTTCGATAGTTTCTTCAATTGTTTTTCCGTCGAAGTCGCATGAGCCGCATGGATACTTATTTTCTGCATACTTTAGTATTTCTGTTCCTTTGTAGTAATAAGGTTTAGTATTACCTCGCCTGGCGGAGCGACCCTTCTCACGCAGCTCAAAGGCAATATCCGTAGCATGTTTCGATTCACGTGTATTTAGTGAAATGTTGTAAGCAATTAAAAACTCTCTTACGCCTATAACTGTAGCCCCAGCACTTTTGTTAAATTCCGCTGAACCGTAATCAGGCTTCCATTCCGGTTTTTTCAGCTTTTCTACCAGTGCTTCGTACTCGCCTTTACGAACAACCGCCAGGTTTTGACGATCAGGAGTTTGAGCAGACTTTTCGTATAAATAGACAGGTATTTGCAACTCTTCACCAACGCGCTTTCCAACTTCTTTAGATAACTCAATACATTCCTCGGTTGTAACTCCGCTAACCGGAACAAACGGGCAAACATCTGTCGCCCCCATACGCGGGTGAGGACCTGTATGTGTAGACATATCAATTAATTCCTGGGCTTTTTTAATCGCCTGGAACGCGGCTTCTTTTACACCAGCAGGTGACCCTACGAATGTTACAACCGTACGATTCATATCGGCGCCGGGGTCTACGTCTAATAACTTTACTTCATCCACTTTTTCAATTTCGTTCGTGATTTGTTTTATTACGTCAAGGTTGCGTCCTTCGGAAAAGTTCGGTACGCATTCGATAAGTTTATCCGTCATACTCGCCTCAAGTTAAAGGTCAATTAAAATAAAATTTAACTCAAAACATATAGGATTCGGGAGTTGAATTCAAGAAGCTAATTTTAATAGCACACGGATGACGCAGATCTTGCAGATTCGCGCAGATATATTTAGGGCTTGCTGAAAATCTCATATCGGCTTTTGGTTAAATGTCATTAAAGCTTTCAAAATTATATACATGTAGCTACACTTTTATC
>JANQLA010000545.1 GCA_028280855.1 Melioribacteraceae bacterium | reverse complement strand
TTATTCTGCTTTAGGAATTATAGGCTCTCACGATGTTGCGATGGAACTCTCGCAGGAAGCATTTATTCGCGCTTACAGACATTTCAAAAAATATGATCGCGAGAAAAAATTCTTCACGTGGTACTACAAAATATTGCGCAACTTGTGCTTAAATTTTATCAGGGACAATAAAAACAAAGTTACCACAGATTACCTCGAGCAAGCTAAGTATACTTCTGATGAAAATAATCCGGCGAAAGAACTTGAACGACGGGAATCGTTCGAGCATCTTGAAGCAGCTATGTCTGAATTAAGCATTGACGACCGCGAAATTATCACTCTTAAAGAGTTCGAAAATATGAGTTACCAGGAGATTGCAGATACGCTTGATATTCCGATTGGTACAGTTATGTCAAGACTTTATTATGCTCGCAAAAAGTTAGCGAAGAAGTTGGAAGAGGTGATGGCATGAATGAACAGCACATAATATTATTGGAAAAATACCTTGACGATTCCGCCACCGCTGAAGAACGATCCGAATTTGAATCTTTGTTAGATGTAAATTCTGAACTGCGCGAAGAATATGAAGAACAAAAGCGAGTTAAGGAGGTGCTAAAAAGTATGAAACTGAAAAACCCCGCAGTGGAAGTTTGGGATAGTTACTGGCTAAACGTTTACAATAAAGTAGAGCGTGGTATAGCATGGATTGCTATCTCGGTTGGTTTATTAATCGTTTGCGCTTATGCAGCAATTGAGTTTGTAAATCAATTTTATATTGACGGTGACGCACCCTTAATTGTGAAAATAGGAACAACTATATTAGTTTTCGGATTTCTTATATTGTTTTATTCAATATTACGTGAAAAGTTGTTTACCTATAAGCACGATAAATACAAGGAGATTCAGAGATGATCATTACAACGGCATCATTTGTTGCAGGAAAAGAGGTAGTGAAAACTTTTGGCGTTGTAAAAGGAAATACTATTCGAGCTAGGAACATTGGAAAAGACATAGTTGCCGCATTCAAAAATATGGTTGGCGGCGAAATAGAAGAATATACAAAGTTAATGGCTGAAGCCCGTGAACAAGCAATTGATAGAATGAAAGAACAAGCAAAAGCATTAGGCGCTAATGCGGTAATTGACGTTGATTTTGCAACTAGCTACATAATGCAAAATGCTGCAGAAATTTTAGTTTATGGAACAGCGGTAAAAGTTGAATGATTGTTATAGCTGATCTTCCATGGGATTAGTCAATTTCTTTTTAACCTTCACTTTTGTTGCCCCCAAATGAGTTATCCTCTATCCATCTCTAAATGGAAGAAAGAACAAATCTGAGTTGCTTCCTGTTCTTTTCTCTCCGGCTTCTAATATACCAGCTACGTTTTGAATCTTTTCTTTTGTTGCCGACTTAAATATCAAATCGAACGTGTAAGTTATATCGTAATTATTTTTATTTATTAGCAACAGGTTAATACCATTGTCTGAGACACCATTGCCCGAAGAATAGAACATGAACTTTACTTCAAAGCCATTCATTTCGAACAACTTTTGCATCGCCGGGATCGTAGCGTTATCCTGTGCAAAAAAAATTGCATTTGTTGAGATAGTAATGAGATAAAAAAAAGTTACCATTTTTTTCATGAAATTAAGATGATAAATGAACTAAACTAATTCAATGCAGAAACAATTGGCTTCAGAAGTAAATTCTAACTTAAAGCGGATGCAAGAAACGGTCTAACTCATAAATATTTTGATTGAATGAAATACAAAGTTTATTTCATCGAAAATACATTCGTCCAGATTATTGTTGGAATGAATACTTGACTTTTGTACATTACACTATGACAAAAGTCAATACTTTTGTATAGGCTAATATCTAAAAGTTCTGTTTATGAGAAATGAACGTCACATTGATAAAACTTTGCTCGACCACTTCTCGAAGTTTAAGCAGGTTATGATTCTACTTGGTGCACGCCAGGTTGGTAAAACAACGCTCTTAAAAAGAATATTCCCGGATGCCCAATACTTGTTGGTCGATGATAAACCGGTTCGCGATATTCTTGAATCATATAGTTTATCTGCATATAAACATTTGATTAAAAAAACTAAACAAATCATTATTGATGAAGCGCACTTGATAAGTGAACCTGGCCGGGCAATCAAAATCATGTACGATCAAATCGACGATATTCAAATTATAGTTACCGGTTCTTCGGGATTGCATATTAAAAATAAAACAGGCGAAAGTTTGGCAGGACGCAGTATAGTTTATAATCTATACCCGCTTACTTTTAGCGAATACCTTTATCAAACCGACATAATTGAAAAAATAGACAGCCTGGCTCTTCAAAAAATATTAAAACAGGATTCGAAAATTACGCCAGCTTTGTTCAATCGTGAAGCTGCCGTGGAAAAAATCATTCTCTACGGCGCTTATCCTTATACATTAAATACAACACAGGATCGATTATACCTGGAAAACCTTGCTGACAGCGCTATCTTTAAAGATATACTTGAGCTTAACCTGATAGACAGCAGGGCAAAGGCATATGAGTTATTAAAACTACTAGCTTATCAGATAGGGAATCTCATCAGTTATAACGAGCTGGGAAGAAGACTTAATATACATAAGCAAACAGTTCAGCGATATATCGAAATTTTTGAACAGAGTTTTATTATTTATAGATTGCCGCCATTTTCACGAAATAAACGAAACGAAATTGGCAAGATGCCGAAAGTTTATTTTTGGGATTTAGGATTACGAAATGCGTTAATAGGAAATTTTGATCCTCTGCGAATACGGCCGGATGCAGGAGCGCTGTTCGAAAACTTTATAATGAACGAAGTAAAAAAAATTATAAGTTATGATCGGCTAAATTACAATGTAAATTATTGGCGACTAAAATCTGGCGCTGAAATAGATCTGGTTTTAAGTGATCACAAAGAGATAATCGGTTGCGAAATAAAGCTTTCTAAAGGCAAACCTACTAAAGCGTTTACAAATCGGTATGACACAGCAAAAGTGCATACAATAACCTCACAAAATTTTTATTAGGTAAAAAAATAATTATCAATCCGCAATTATAACGGCAATTGGAGTATTTAGTTAATTCAGAAGTGTACGAATCATAGAAATACTGCGCTTCCTTTCTTTTATTCTAACATCAGTAGCCCCCAAATGACTTATCCTTGCTCCATCATTAAACGGAAGAAAAAATAAACCCAAAATATTCATTAGAAATGAATATTTTGCCGAAGGCCGATGGTAAAGTGTTTTGGAAAAACACTTTACCTGTCGGGGTTAACCCAGCAAAGTTGCAACTAAAAGGTGTTGCTATTTTGAACCATATTTTTATACTTCAGCAAATCAGGCAAATTTTTCTAATGAAAAATTTGGGATAAACCTGAATTTCTTCCGCTTCTTTTTCACCTGCTCCTAACTTACCCACTACTTTTTGAATCTTCTCTTTACCTTTTGGTTTAAAGATTAATTCAAAGGAATATTCTGTTTCATATTCATTTTTATGGTTATGTACATAACTCCGGAGACATTTTTTATATCGCCCTTTCAGGGCTTTTTAGGATTACATTAAATTTTACAGGAGCCTTGCATCCTTCTGTTTTATTTTACCCCTTCGGGGTATGAACCACTTTGTTCTATCTAATCCGAGCGCCAAAGGTGCGAAATCCTTTAGCGAAGGGACAAGCCTTCTGAAAGGAAAGCCAACCTAAATTAAGTCCCAGCTGCGCGGCATCACAAAATGAGTTCAATCTATACAATTTCCTATATTCCAAATATTTTGTGGTGTTAACGTGATAACCATATTAAGAATGTTTTTTGCCGCCTTACCGGTAACAATAACTGCACAATGAAGCTTAAGCATTGAAAGGGTAGCGATATTTTTTTCAAGTTCAACATCGGGATGTATTTCCTATCTATCATTGACAACTATATGATAAGAGAGCATTAAGTGTTCAGCATGTGCTGTTATGTTAGATGCATTGCAGTCGGTTAGTTAATATTTTTTCATTTTTGACTAGAGCCCGTACATTTTTAGAGAATATACTTGACAAAGTAGGAGGAAATACACTAACTTTGAGCAACTTATACCAACAACCCAACAAGTTCCTGTTTTTCGTGTTTTATTACCATTTAGGAGATAAAGCCGTGATTAGACAGCAGTTATTTAAAATTACCTTAATAGCAATTCTATTCCTTGCCTCTATACTAAGTTTTGCCCAAAAGCAGAAAAGGATTGTTTCGTTAGCTCCAAATTGGACAAACATTGTTGCAGCAGTAGGAGCCGCAGATGATTTGATAGGAGTAACCCGTTATTGCATATTCCCCGATTCGATTCCTCGTTTAGTAAATGAAGGAAAACTACAGATAGTTGCCGGCTTTGCAGATGTTAATTTTAAAAAAGTTCAGGAGCTTAAGCCCGATCTTATTCTGACATGTACCGGTGTTCAAATTAAGATCAGGGATCGATTTTTGAAAGAAGGCTACAATGTGATTCACATGGAGGAAACAAGTTTGGATGAAGTATATTCCAAAATATCTGATTTAGGCAAGGCAATTAATACTGAGGAAAGTTCGGATAAATTAGTTAAAGATATTAAATCGGACTTGCTGACGATTGCTGATAAATATAAAAATTCTCCTAAAGTAAAAGTTTACTATGAGATCAACTACTATTATAAATGTTTACCGGGAAAGGATTCTTATATAACCGAATTGATAAAAATGGTTGGTGGTGAACCGATTTATTCGGATCGCCCCGGCATTGCGCCTGCGGTTAAATGGCCGGAAGTGGTGGAAGCAAATCCCGATGTAATCTTAATTCCAATATGGGCAAAAGCAGGCGGACCATACTTTGAAGGTTCGAAAGCCGGTTATGGAACAACGACGCCTTTTGAGGTCGCTCACAGGGAAGGAGCTGAAAAAGTTAATGCAGTTAAAAACGGCAAAGTACGGTACATAAATTCTGCCAAGACAAAACAGGCAGGTCCGCAAATACCTACTGCCGCCGATCTCTTTGGTAAAACTATTCATGCAGAAGGTAATAAAAAATTGTTGAAAATAGATAAAGTACCGGAAAACATGGAAACAGCCTTTTCACAATTGTTCCTTTATTTCCCGTTTATCATCACGGAAGAAAATTTATGCAGTGTTAACAACTAATATGGAAAAAATAGAAATGAGAGTAGTATGGAGATAGATAGAAAAAGCAAACTTCCGCTTTATTACCAATTGAAAGAAATCTTGAAAGAGGAAATTGACGTAGGTAAATATAAACCCGGACAAAAAGTACCATCGGAAAATGAATTATCGGCTATGCTGGGAATAAGCAGGAATACATCAAAACAGGCTATTGCCGATCTTGTTTCCGAAGGTGTACTATATAGGGTGCAGGGTAAAGGTACCTTCGTCGCCGAGAGGAAAAAATTTACGGGCGTTATGGAAGCGTTTAGTTTTTCGGAGGAGTTAAAAAAAGACGACTCGATATTTGCTACAAAGGTTTTGTTTGCCGAAGAGATATTTGAGACAAAAGAAATACTAGAGTATTTGAAACTGAAAGAAAGCGCCGAACTTTTTAGAATCCAAAGAATACGGTTGCTGAATGAACGTCCCGTGGCGTTACAAACTTCCTATATTCCTAAATTTTTCTGCCCCGACTTATTGGACAACGATCTATCAGCAAATTCTTTGTTCGATTTATTGAAAGAAAAATACAATATCGGTTTTAGTTATTTCACTGAAAATTTAGCTTGTGTTAAAGCCGACAAGTACGAATCCGAGCTATTACAAGTTAAAAAAGGTTCTCCGCTGTTTTTTATAACGCGCAAGACTTTTACCAAAAATGATGAGATCATTGAAGTTGCACGTTCATTTATGCCGGGGGATAGATGTGAATTTTACTTTAAGCATAGCCAAAAAACTAGTATTGAATTAAATCACATTAAATAAATAGTAAAAACGATGTCGTCAATACCAATTCCGGAAGAAGAAATAGGTATAAGCGACAAAAAAGCATTTTGGTCGTCGAAGCGGATAGCCCGTATGGCGATCTTTATTGCCATGAGCGCTGTGGGATCAATGGTTAAAGTTCCAAGTCCGACCGGGACGGTTGCGCTCGATGCTGCTTTTGCATTCTTTTCCGCCATAGCGTTTGGATGGCGCGAAGGGGCTATTGTTGCCGCCTTGGGTCACATACTTACGGCGCTTACCACAGGGTTTCCATTAAGTTTTCTGATGCATCTCTTCATTGCAGTTCAAATGGCTGTTTATGTTTCCTTATTTGATGTGGTAGCGAAAAAAGTTCATTTATGGGCTGGGGTTTTTGTCGCGGTAATCCTTAACGGTCCCGTTTCATCCCTGCTTGTAATCCCTATCGGGGGAATCGGGTTGGCTGCGGCTTTGATTATTCCGTTAACCATTGGCTCAATCATCAACATCTTCATTGCTGTTACGGCTTATTTAATAATTAATAAAAGCAAGATGGTATAACATTATGACTGAAGAATTTATTCTTCAAAAATATTTTGCTTTGAAAGAAGGTAATGAGTTAACCGCGTTCAAGGCTCGTCGCGTAAGAGACCTTTTAATAACAGAATTAACGGAAGAACTCTGGTTAGTAATTGCTTGTGATTCGGCCGGTGGAATCGGTCCGAAAAAATTGGATACATACTTTTCAAGTGGTTACGAACTGGGGCGTTTAGTGGTTCGTGTACCTATTATGGAAATCCTTGCTTGCGGTTCGGTTCCGGTTGTGGTTGTGGACACGCTCGCTGTTGAAATGGAACCGACAGGCAAAGAAATAATTCGTGGGGTAAAAGATGAAGTTAACGATGCCGGCATTAAGGAGAATTTAGCCGTAACGGGCAGCACTGAAGATAATGTTCAAACCGTACAAACCGGCATTGGCGTGGTTGCGATCGGGTTGGTAAATAAAAAAGATTTTAAACCGGGAAGAAGTGTTAAAGGGGATGTTGTCGCGTGTGTCGGTATTCCCAAATCGGCTCCCGAATATAAAGTCACATATTCCGATCATGAAATTGCCGATCCGCAAACAATTAGAGAATTGAACAAATTTGAATTCGTTCACGACATTCTCCCCGTTGGTTCGAAAGGGATTAAACATGAATTTTTAGCGCTCGCAAAAAGTGCTGGACTACGGGCAGAATATTTTAAAAACCTTAAAGTTGACATAAACAAATCCGGAGGCCCATCAACATGCTGTATTGCTTCTTTGCCGGAAGAAAAAATTGAAACGCTTAGACAAAAAATTTACCAGCCGGTTTCATTAATCGGGGAATTAAGGAAATAAACTTATGATTCCGCAACTCGAAAGAGGGTCTGTTTTTGTAGACCTTATAAAATATAGATACGAAAACGGTATTGCCAATACCCTGCAGAATTTGAATTTCGAAATTAGGAAAGGTGAATTTGTTGGTTTAATGGGAAGAACAGGCGCCGGTAAAACTACCTCGTTGATGTTGCTGAACGGGTTGATTCCCCAATACTTTGAAGGTGAATTTGAAGGTACCATAATTGCAAATACAATGAACACCTCCCGGTACCGTGTTCAAACTTTAGCGCGCTTTATCGGGCTTGTTATGCAAGACCCCGAGACGCAAATATTCGGAATAACCGTTGAAAAAGACGTGGCCTTCGGTCCGTCGAATCTTGGTTACGGAAAAGAAAAAATCCGGGAGCTTGTTGGAAAATCGTTGAGAGCAGTCGGGTTAAGCGGGTATGAGAAAAGTATTACTACGGAACTTTCAGGCGGGGAAAAACAACGGCTAGCAATTGCCGGCGTTCTTGCGATGGAGCCGGAAATTCTTGTGTTAGACGAACCGACTTCCGAATTGGACCCTGTGGGGAGAAGGGAAATTTATAGACTTCTTTCCAATCTTAGAAAAGACAGTGATGTTACAGTCGTGATTTCCGGACATGATTCCGAAGAGATGCTTGAATTTACAGGTAGGATTCTTGTCTTTGACAATGGTGCAATTGTTTGGGACGGAAAACCTTCAAAACTATTTATTGATATAGAACTGGTTGAAAAGCTGGGAATTCGTCCGCCCGAAGCTGCTGAAATTAGCCATCAACTTATTAAGGAAAAAGTTCTTTCTGTAAAATCGGTTTTCACAAATAACGATGAATTTATTCGCTACTTAGATGTAAATAAAAAATTTCCAAAAACAAATAACGAAAGTGAATATCAGTCAAAAAGAAACGACAGTCGTGAAATAATAATAGAAGCAAAAGAATTGGGTTACAGGTATGTCAGGGGGAAGCATGCGTTAAGCGATATCAATTTGAAAATTCGTAAGGGTGAATTTGCAGCATTGATCGGAAAGAATGGAGCGGGAAAGACTACTTTCTCAAAACATCTAAACGGTTTATTCAGACCGTGCGAAGGAGAGATTTTAATTAATGGGAAAAATATTAGCGGGCTTTCTACTGCAGAGTTAAGTAAATCTGTCGGTTATGTTTTCCAAAATCCGGATCATCAAATTTTTGCTTCTACTGTTCGTGAAGAAGTCGAATTCGGGTTAAAGAAACTTATGTCGTCCGATGTTGAAAGAAATAGAAGAATTACTAACGCCCTTGGATTTGTGGGACTTGCAGATTATAAAGATCGTCATCCGTTTACACTTGGAAAGGGAGAAAGACAAAAACTTGCAGTTGCAACAATACTTGCAATGGAACCTGAAATTCTTGTGATAGACGAACCAACCACGGGACAGGATTGGGACGGCGCAAAACAGATGATAGAAATGATGGAAAAACTTCATCATAAGGGGCATACTATTTTAGCTATAACGCAT
>JANQLA010000512.1 GCA_028280855.1 Melioribacteraceae bacterium | reverse complement strand
AGGAATTATTAGACGAAGCTTTAAGTGATGCACAAAACTCATTAAATTTGGAGAAACAGGCTGAAATAATGCACAATATGGGAATGCTGCTTCTAAAAGAAGGAAAGAACGAAGAAGCATTAGAGTTATTCGAGCAAAGCAACTCCATTGCAGTTAAAAAAGATATTCACCCAATTACCGGTATCTCGTTGCTCGGCTTGGCAGAAACCTTTTACTCTCTAAACAACTTAGAATTATCTGAACAATATTTATTAAAATGTCAGGAAATTTCTTACAAAATTAATGACCGCTTGACTATTGCAGATTCCTATAAAATAGAGTCTTTGATTAAAAAATCTCAAGGAAATTTTGATTTGGCTGAATCTCTTCTGCTCGCAAGTATTCAAATCAATAAGGAGTTTTCAAATAGGAGTAATTTAGCAGAAAGCTATCTCCAATTAGGTCAATTATATATTGAAACAAAAAACAGAAACGCGAAAAAATATTTGTCACTTGCGCTAGATCACTTTCGGGGCTGTAAAAATTCTATTCAGGCAGAGAAGATTCAAAAATTGTTAGACACGTCAAACTAATTTCTTCAAAAAACGTTTATATTACTGAAGCATCTCCTTTTTACGAAAATAATCATTGTTTTTTTACTTAACTAATGAGTGCCAATAGAATACAAAATCTCAATATGCAACACTTCTATTAAGGAGATTATTTTACGAATATAAAATGAGGGAAGTAATTCCCTTATAAGGTATTATTAAACAATAACTTACAGTTTGCATATGAAATTCGGATTACTTGCTAGGATAAATCTATTGGCACGGTACTTGGCTTGTTTTGCTTAAATTATAATGGGGAAGTCATGAAATTTGCAGAACTCAAAAAACGGGTTGACTCAAAATTAAAAGAAAACTCGCAAGAAATTACTCACGGTTCTCAAAACAATCTTGAAGTTATTCTTGAGATTGTTAATAAAATAAACAGCACACTTATTCTAGATGATGTACTGGAGTTGGTTCTAAAAAGTGCAATCGATTTCACCAAATCCGAGAGAGGGTTTATTGTACTAGCAAACGAAAAAAATAATTTGGAATACAAACTTGGTATCGACGATAATGGTAATATTTTAAAGAAAGTTGACTTTAGAGTATCCAAAAGCGTGATAGACGATGTCTATAAATCAGGTCAATCCAGGTTTGTTGAATCAGCGCAAAGTGATAATAATTTCGACAAAAGTCAGAGTATTTTTACACTGGAACTTCAAACTATTATGTGTGCGCCATTAATTACAGGGAAAAAGAAAATTGGTGTTATTTATGTGGATAGTAGACTAATAAATAAATTAGATGATAAAGATGTAACCGATATGTTTGAAATTTTAGCAGGTCAGGCAGCGACTGCAATTAAGAATGCCCAGTTGTATAATGGTCAAATCAACGCATATAATAAGCAGCAAAAAATTAACAGTGAACTTCAGGAGGCAAAGGAGGAAGCAGAGAAATCAGATAGATTAAAGTCGGAATTTCTAGCTCAAATGTCTCATGAAATCAGAACTCCGATACATATTATGCTTAGCAACACTGAGTTAATTAAAGAAGATATCGGAGATAAACTTAGCCCCGAATTACTCTTTTCGTTCAATTCCATAAAAATGGCTGGTCAGCGGATGATTAGAACTACTGAGTTGATCATTAACATGTCTGAAATTCATGCAGGTACTTATAAATTGTCGCCGTCTAAATTTCTGCTGGGCAAGGAAGTTTTGTTACCCCTTTATTCCGAATTTGCGATTTATGCAAAAGAAAAAGGATTAGAATTTGTATTTGAATTCGATTCTGATGATCCGGAGTTGCTTGTTGATAAGTATTCAATACACCAAATCTTTTCCAACCTAATTGATAATGCTATTAAATATACCCCAAAGGGAAAGATCATAATAATAATCGGAAAAGACACCGATAGCAGGTCGAAAGTTGAAATAAGAGATACCGGTATTGGAATTTCCGAAGAGTATTTCCCTTCGCTATTTAAACCATTTACGCAGGAAGAGCAAGGTTATTCGCGAAAATTTGAAGGTAACGGTTTGGGGTTAGCCCTTGTCAAAGAATACTGTGATTTGAACGATTTTGAGCTAAATGTTGAAAGTAAGAAAGGTGAAGGCTCTGTCTTTTCAGTAGTCATTTAGATATAGTGAATAATTAATCGTTTTCCACTAATACTTTTTCATCAAGGTACTTAATTTTTTCATTATAGCATCCTGCGCCTGAGCTGTTTTTTTTACCGATCCTGGAATCACAATTTCCACCTCCGCAGCAAGCTGAGTTTTCTCTTTTATATTTGCTAAAGTAAAGTGCCGCTGTAAAGCCAAGGATGGCTACTGCAAATAAAACGAAAGCAACTATGAACTGTTCCATTCCAAACCTTTGTTAATTGTAAATTTCACTAAATCGACGCGACTCTATTGTACTAAACTCTTTACCGTCTCTAACAATCATAAATACTGCAAGGTTCTCTTTATCGGCAAAAATGAGACCTTCTTCCGCTCCCATTACGTTAATGGCAGTTGCATATCCATCTGCCATCATACAGTATTCGTGAATTACAGTTACAGATGCGAGGTTGTGCTGTATTGGTTTACCCGTTCTTGCATCAATTAAATGGGAGTATCTCACACCGTCTTTTTCAAAGTAATTCCAGTAATCGCCTGAAGTAGCCATTGATGAATTCTTTAATTCAATGGCACGCTGTAATTTACCGCTTGCATCAGGAGTGGAAATGCCTACTTTCCAGGGCACTGAATACTGATTGTTACCGCTAACCCGTACTTCGCCACCGATTTCAACAAGAAAATTGTTGAAGCCTATTCCAATGATAAATTCAGCTATCTGATCTACACCGAATCCTTTTGCTGTGGAAGACAGATCGCAATATATCGTGGCTTTATCCTTTTTTATCATTGGTGGATTAAGTTGAGCATGAATTTTGTCTAGACCGATGCTTAATTTTGCACTTCTAATCTCTTCGTTTGTTGGTATAACTTCAGGAATATAATTAGGACCAAATCCCCATATGTTTACAAGAGGGCCTATTGTTAAATCAGAAGCACCGTTTGTCTTGAGTCCAATTTGTTTAGATAGATCTAAAACGTATGCAAAATCATATGATACGCTTTGCCAGTCTAGTGATTCGGATTTGTTGAACAATGAAATCTCGGAAGTTGGAATGTAGGTAGACATTTGCCTATTCACTTCAACCAGGACCGAATCGACTTTCAACTTTAACGCTTCTTCAGAGAGAGAAATGTTTGATGAATCAACAATTTTTAACGAGTAGGTAGTACCCATTGTTTTCCCCATAATCGAAATGAATCGAGCTTCGGGACCGTAAGTACATCGTGCGAATATCAGCGCAATAGAAATTGCACTGATAAATTTAATTATCGAACTAACCACCGAAATCATCTAAAGCAATATTCTCAGGCTCGACACCGAGATCTTCCAACATATTAATACAAGCTGCATTCATCATTGGAGGCCCGCAGAGATAGTATTCAACATCTTCAGGAGCAGGATGATCTTTTAAGTAATTATCCAATAGAACATTGTGAATGAACCCTGTATATCCTGTCCAGTTATCTTCAGGTAATGGCTCGGATAAAGCAAGATGCCATTTAAAGTTAGGGTTTTTCTTTTGCAACTCGTCAAATTCATCATCGTAAAAAGATTCCCTAAGGCTCCTAGCTCCATACCAATAAGTAATTTTTCGGTTTGAATTTATACGCTTTAACTGATCAAAAATATGTGAGCGCATAGGCGCCATTCCTGCGCCGCCTCCTACAAAGACCATTTCATTATCCGTTTCTTTTGCAAAGAATTCACCGTAAGGTCCTGAAATAGTAACTTTATCACCCGGCTTCAGGTTGAATATGTAAGATGACATTTGACCCGGTGGAACATCCGGCATATTTGGCGGTGGCGTGGCAATTCTAACATTTAGCATAATTATACCTTTTTCTTCAGGATAATTTGCCATGGAGTATGCACGCACAACTTCTTCATCTACTTTAGAGACGTATCGCCACATATCGTATTTATCCCAGTCTCCGCGGTATTCTTCTTCAATTATGAAATCTTTATAATTTACGGTATGAGGAGGAGATTCAATTTGAATATATCCGCCGGCACGGAAATCTACATTTTCACCCTCGGGCAATTCAAGTACAAGCTCTTTAATAAATGTTGCAACATTATGATTTGATCTTACAGTACATTCCCATTTTTTAATGTCAAAAACTTCCGCGGGGACTTCTATTTTCATGTCGCTTTTCACTGCAACCTGGCACGAGAGTCTAAAGTTTTCGCGGATTTGTTTGCGATTAAGTTTGGATTTTTCCGTAGGCAAAACATCTCCACCGCCTTCGGTAATAATACATTTACACTCTCCGCAAGTACCGCCTCCGCCACATGCCGATGGTAAAAATATCTCTTGCTCGGCTAATGCATTCATGAGTTTCCCACCAATAGGAACTGACATAGATTTATCCGGGTCGTCGTTTATTGAGATAGTAGCATTTCCACTTGCTACAAGTTTCGATTTAGCGCCCAGGATAATTGCCACCAATACAAACACGATTATGGTGAACATAATAACACTAAATAATATTAAATTGAAACCTTCCATCAAGATCTTTCCTTATAATTGAATTCCTGAAAAAAGCATAAATGCAATTGCCATTAAGCCGACTGTAATAAAGGTGATTCCTAAGCCTCGCAGACCGGGAGGTACGTTACTATAACGCATTTTTTCGCGAATACCTGCCAGGGCAATTATGGCAAGTGCAAATCCTGTGCCTGAACCAAGCCCAAATACTACACTTTCACCGAAAACATAATCCCTTTCTACCATGAACAAGGTTCCGCCAAGAATTGCGCAATTAACTGTTATAAGAGGCAGAAATATTCCCAATGAATTATAAAGAGCAGGAACATATTTATCCAACGTCATTTCCAGTATTTGAACCATAGCTGCAATTACACCGATATAAGTTATCAAACCTAGAAAAGTAAAATCTGCGCCGCCTAGTCCAATCCAGGACAATGCTCCTTCACGCAGTACGTTATTATAAATCAAATTATTCACAGGAACAGTAATAGTCTGTACAACTATTACCGCTATTCCAAGACCAATGGCAGTATCAACGCGTTTTGAAACCGCAAGAAAAGTACACATACCGAGGAAAAAGGCTAGCGCCATGTTTTCAACAAATACGGATTTTACAAACAAACTCAAATAATGTTCTAACATTGCTTAATCCTCCTCTACTTGTTCAGGTTTCCAGCTTCTTATAGCCCAAATAAGAAGTCCAATAAGAATAAATGCGCTGGGAGAAAGCAGGAAAAGTCCGTTTGGTACATACCATCCGCCTTCAGTATTGATAGTAAATATACTGTAACCAAGTAATTTACCAGATCCGAACAGTTCCCTAAAAAAAGCAACAAATAACAGTACAAACGAATATCCAGCCGCATTACCAATACCGTCAAGAAAACTCATGCCGGGAGGATTTTGCATTGCATAAGCTTCGGCTCTACCCATTATTATACAGTTCGTGATAATGAGTCCCACATAAACCGAAAGCTGTTTACTTACATCAAACGCGAAAGCTTTAATGAGCTGATCTGCAACAATTACCAAAGAAGCAATAATTGTCATTTCAACCAAAATTCTTATACTGCTCGGAATATGTTTTCTAATTAGGCTAACCGAAAGATTTGAAAATGCCAGCACAAAAACTACCGCCAGGGACATAACAATAGAGGGTTCTAGCTTAGCAGTAACTGCAAGTGCTGAGCATATACCCAAAATTTGTAGCGCAATAGGATTATTATTGAATATTGGGTCAAATAAAACATCTTTATACTTCTTCATTGTTACCTTCCTCTCTAAGTATATCAAGGAAACTGCCATACCCTTGATCACCTAACCAATATTTTATCATCTGATCAACACCCTTTGTAGTAATTGTTGAGCCGGAGAGTCCGTCTATTTGTGAATTTGAATTAGTATTAGATAAATCAACTAGGCCTTTTATAACTTCCATAATAACCTCACCTTGTTCATTTAAGGCTTTCTTACCCTTCCAACTTGATTTCCACCTTGGATTATCAATTTCTCCTCCTAAACCGGGTGTTTCACCATGAGCGTAAAACGTAATTCCTTCAACGGTTTGTAAATCATTATTCAAAGCAATAAAACCGTACATTGTAGACCAAAGGCCGAATCCCCAAACGGGGAAAATATACCTATCGACAGTGTTATCTTTGGACATAACTTCATAAATAACCATGTGTTTAGGCTTTCTTCTTATCTGCGCAATATCATTTTCCGGCGCAATTGTAACGCCGAAATTAGGATCCGAAGCCAGCTTTTTTATATTAAAGTTTTCCGGTTTGATTTCTTCGGTGTATTCCGATTCGTCAAGAATTCTTCCGGACTCAATTTCAATTACAATGGACTTTATAGATTCTTTATATAGTTCTATAGGATCTTTACCAGTATAATCTATATCGCCTGCTTGTAATATGTTTTGAATTCTATCTAGTTCTCTATTAGCAGATTGAATAGCGCTCAATGAGACTGCTGCAGTTGAAACAAGCACCGAGCAAACTAAACAAACGCCTAAAGCAACTATAATTATTTTTTTTGTGCTATCATGCGACATCTCGTGCAAGCCTCCTTTTAATATTTTGATTTATATAATAACGATCAATTATTGGAGCAAATACATTCATAAACAAAATTGCAAGCATCATACCTTCCGGGAAAGCCGGATTGATTACCCTTACCAATACACATAATGCACCGATAAGGAATCCATAAAGGTATTTACCTTGTTCAGTCATTGATGCGCTAACCGGGTCGGTTGCCATATATACGGCGCCAAATGCAAAACCGCCTGTTACCAGGTGCCAATGAGGTGTAACTCCAAACATTGGATTAGTTGCACTATCTAAAGTGTTTAACCCAAGACTGAATACTACCATACCTAAAAGCACGCCGAGCATAATTTTCCATGAACCGACTCTTGATATAATAAGAATTACCGCCCCAATAAGGCAGGCTAACGCTGATGTTTCGCCCATTGAACCGGGAATCAATCCAATGAAAGAATCCCACCAGGAGAATGTCATTGCCATGGAAGTATCGGCATATTGCGCCAAAGGTGTTGCCTGGCTAAGTCCGTCAACAGCTATCCAAACTTTGTCGCCCGATATTTCAGCCGGGTATGCAAAAAACAGGAAGGCTCGTGCCGTTAATGCCGGATTTAATATATTCATTCCTACGCCGCCAAATACTTCTTTACCTATAACTACTCCGAAAGAAATTCCGAGAGCAACTTGCCAGTAGGGAATGTCCGGAGGAAGAATTAAAGGGAAGAGTAAACTGGTAACCAAGAATCCTTCGTTTATTTCATGCTTCCGCACAATTGCGAAAGCTGCTTCCCAAATACCTCCAACAGCAATAGTAACAAGGTAAACAGGGAAAAAGTATAAAGCTCCAAGAACCATGTTCGAAATGATACTGGTAGAATCGTGGTTTAGCCCAAGCCATTGCAAAAACTGTCCCTGCCAGTGTGCGGATTCAGCTTGTCCGGCCGCAGCCATACCCAGGTTAACCTGGTAACCCGTGTTGTACAAAGCCATTATAACTGCAGGAATGAGCGCTACTACTACAGTCATCATCATTCTCTTTAAGTCCATCATATCGCGCACGTGAGAACCTGATTTAGTAACAGTACCAGGGGTAAAAGCAAACGATTCGCCAGCCTCGTATAGCGGATAGAGCCTTTCGAACTTTCCGCCCTTAACAAAATACTTTTCCTGGCTACGTAAAATATTTTTTAAAAATTGCACTATTTAACCTTCCTTTTCAATAATTGTTAAGTTTTCACGAAGCATTGGTCCGTAATCCAATTTTGAAGGGCACACAAATGTGCAAAGGGCCAAATCTTCTTCATCAAGTTCTAATAAGCCTAACTTTTCAGCTTCTTCCAAATCTTGCACAGCAAGGGAACGAAGCAGGTAGGTGGGTATAATATCTAACGGCATTATTTCTTCAAAACTTCCGCTTGGCACAATTGCACGTTTACCACCATACATAGAAGTAGAAAAGTTGAACTTCTTTTTCGGACTTAATTTTGACAAAACTACATTTTTAAACGAATATAAATTGTTCCCAGGCGAAAGCCAACCCAGGAATCTTTTCTCGTTGTCTTCTTCTATTACCGAAATTGTGTTATGAAAACGTCCAAGATAATTCTCAGGCCCTTCGGCTTTCCTTCCTGATAAAACCGAACCGGAGATAATCCTGTGTTCGCCATCAATTAACTGATTAGATGTAATTTCAGAGAGACAGGCGCCTTTAACGGTTTCAATTAAACGTGGCTCTTTTACAGATGGGCCGGCTAAAGCTACTCTTCTGTCGGTCATAATTTTACCTGTTAAAAAGAGATAACCTATTGCGATAACATCATGCGCCGTTACATACCAAACAAACTTTTTGCGTCCAACCGGATCAACAAAATGAATATGAGTACCAACATTCCCGGAGGGATGAGGCCCTTCAAACTCTTCTATAGTTATTTTAGGATTGTCGGCAAGCGGTACATTAGAGGATGGCTCTTTGCAAACATGTACTTTGCCATTTGTTAGTTTCGATAAGGCAATTTGTCCTGATACAAAATAATTCTCTTTACCTTCAATAATTTTTTCAATTGATGGAGCTAAAGGGTTGCTGTCCATCGCAGTAATAAAAATGGAATGAGGAGAAGTCGAAGGGTCAGCAACCTTACTCATTGGTCTTACTCTTAATGCTACCCATTCACCAGATTCTAAAAGTTGTGAAGAAACTTCTTCACCAGTTAGCTCCTTAAGCTTATTCTCTGAATACGATTCGAATGTAATCTCGTCATTACCAGTAAGTTCGATAACTATTGATTTAAAAGCTCTTTTCTCCCCACGGTTTATTGCAATTACTTTTCCAGCTCCAGGGGCAGTAAATCTAACTTTTGGTATTTTTTTGTCTGTAAAAAGCATTTGCCCAAGTTTGACCTTGTCTCCAACATTTACATTCATTGTCGGTTTCATTCCTACATAGTCTTCACCAAGAATTGCAACGGTTTTGGGCATTATCTTTCCTTTTACTTCCTGAATAGGAGAACCATTAATCGGAAGGTCTAAGCCTTTTCTTAATTTGTGTAAATTCATTATTTACCTGGATGTCATTTTTCGAAATATCAAAGATAAAACATTGCCTATTATTATAAAAGAAGATACCGACTCTCATAACGAATTGACCTAAAAAACTTTGAACTTTTTGTTGATTGACATTATATAAAGGACTGGAAATCTGAAATTATTTGAGTTAAATTCATAACCGCTAATTTTAATACTAACTATATTTAAATAAAAGTTTAGAGCCTCTTCCATGAAATTGAAATTTTGCATTCCATTTGTTTTATGCAACCTACTTTATCTCTCACTTATTGCGCAAGTTAATTACAACGGTCCTGCAAACGGTTTTGTTATGCAAGGGGCAGTTCTGAATACTCAGGATGGATTGTTTGCTAAAGCTAAGCCCCAAAAGCAAAAGTTCAGATTATTCTTGCATGAAAAAAGTAAAGAATACATTCCTCCTCACCAGGCATTTCAGGATGGGGAAACAAATTTTGTAATTGACCCGAATTATTCGGTAAATAAAAATTCAACAATGAGTCAGAGCAAAATTATTGTTAAGAATTTTGACGGGATGCGTTTGGTAAATTCAATTCCGCCTGATCCGTATATCGCTGTAGGTCCTAATCACATTGTCCAGGTTGTAAATATCGGTATGAGGATTACAGACAAAAATGGCTCAAACGTTGTTGATATTGACCCAAGCGAATGGTTTTCACCACTCATTAACAATGTTATTCCTTTTGATCCGAAAATTCTATTCGATACATTTGATAACAGATGGATAACTGTTTGGCTGCACGTTGATGATGCGACTAGCTCGGCTTATTACATTCTTGCCGTCTCCGATGATTCTGACCCAGTTGGAATCTGGTATGCATGGGCGCTTCCATCAAATGTTGATGGGAATACCCCAAGCGGCCGTTGGGCGGATTTCCCCGGTGTCGGATTTGATGAAGATGCTATTTATATTACTTCAAATAATTTTCCGTTTGGAAGCGGTAGTGTTTACCCTAAAATCAGAATTATTGATAAGCAAGACGTGTATATAAATAGTCAACCTGGTAGAGTTGATTGGATAGATATCTGGGATTTTAACTATCCTGGGGAATCAATATCAGGGTTCGGCATTCGCCCTTCAATAATGCGCGAATCGGGTTCAAAATATTATTTCGCAGTTACCAGGCTTGGTATTGTAAATACGACCATCGGTATTTACTCGCTTGAAAATTCATTAACGAACCCTGTGTTAAAAGGATTTCCCGTAACTACGCACGCTTACCGTGAAA
>JANQLA010000467.1 GCA_028280855.1 Melioribacteraceae bacterium | reverse complement strand
CAAACCGCTAATTTGAGAAGGTGTAATGCCGTAGGCTTCGGCGGCGGCATCGTCAATTATTATCTCGATTGATTTTTCTCTACCGCCGAAAACTTCAACGCTGGCAATACCGTTAATACTTTCAAGCTCATCCACAACGGATTTATCTACAACATTCCTTACCCTGTCTACTCCGCCGTCACCCCGTGCTTCAATGTCCATAAACATATTTGACAGCCGTTCCGTATCTACCTTCATGGCATTGATCATAAACTGGTCGGAAAGATTTCCCTTTACCGATTCAATTTTTTCCTGCAGCTTTAGATAAGCGTATTTTACGTTGGTATCGTCTTTATAAGTAATGAATATCATGCCCGAACGATGGTCTGCGAAGGACTCGATACTTTCAATACCTTCCAATGTTCCGATGGCGCCTTCGAGCGGAATTATGGCCTGCTTTTCAACATACGACGGTTCCAACTCCTGGAAGGCGTCAACCCGCACAATCATTACAGGCAGCTCGACAAGGGGAATCAGTTCAACAGCAAGGTTCTTATAGGAGATGTAACCGAGCATAGTAAGCCCGATAAACAGCATACCGACGAATGTTTTACGATGTATTATAAATTTAATTAAAGACATATCGATTTTTCCGGATGATTAACCCGCCGTCCTTATTTTATCTTTCAATACATCAAGCACATAATATACACAAGGTATTACGACGAGTGTAAGTATTGTTGAAGTAACCAGGCCCCCGATTACGGCTAATGCCATCGGTGATCGAAGTGACGCCCCTTCTCCGAAGCCAAGTGTTAAAGGCAGTAATGCGAGCATTGTTGTTATGCTGGTCATTAAAATCGGACGTATTCTTCTCTCGCCGGCTTTAACAATTGCTTCGCTTCGGGATTGCCCGTCTTTCTTCAATTGATTAATAGCATCTACGAGAATTATTGAATCGTTTACCGCGATGCCCGTGAGCATTATGATACCTATATACGCCATTATATTAAAAGGTAATCCAAGCGCTGCAAAGATTAGAACTGCGCCGACCGCTGCCAGGGGTATTGTAAGCAATATGGTAAACGGATGAATTAATGATTCGAACTGGGATGCCAAAGCCATGTACACAAGTATTATTGACAAAATGAGCGCAAAGGTTAAACTGCTCATCGATTCTTTTCTTTTGATTTCTTCGCCGGCAACTATTGCACTATAACCGGTGGGGAAGTCGATTTCGTCAATTTGGTTCTCGATTCTCGCTACGAGTTTATCGAAAACTACATCTTCTTTTGTCTGTGCAGTTATCCTTCCTACCCTGTTCTGATTACGCCTGTAAATTTCTTTCGGAGCACTCGACAAAGATATATTAGCAAGTTCCGATAGCAGGAATTCGCCGCTACCGCCCCTTATGGGAATATCCTCAAGTTGTTGTAATGTTATCTCAGGTGTTTTAATTGTAATGTCGTTTAGCTCGCCTTCGTAGTCCCATTCACCGGCCTCCTTTCCCATCAATATGTCCTGCAGTTGGCTACTTATTTGTTCGGCCGACACATTAAACATCCCGGCGCGAAGCCTGTCAATTTCTACTTGTACTTCCGGGGCGCCTCGTTCAAAACTTGATTCTATGTTTACCAACTCTTCAATGCCCGATACTCTTTCTTTAAGTTGAGATGTAAGCGCTTCAATCGTTTCAAGTTCTTCGCCTTTTATTTCGATTACAACCGGTGAATCCTCAGTGCCAAGTATTTGGTTAAGCGGCGTTTCACTTTGAATAAACTTGTATTCCATATCCGGTATCGATGATAACAGCCCGTCAAGTTTATTGATTAAATTTGATGCACGAATGTTTTTCTCGTCATCTAAAATCAATTTAACCGAGGCGGTGTTCTCGTCTTCGAAGAATGATTTTTCACCTGCGGTACTGCTGCCGCTCGGTCCGATAACGCTGTAGATACTCCGTAAATTATTTCCCATATGTTCTTTGATAAGCGACTCAAGTGAAGTAATTGTTGCGGTTGTCCTGTTAAGCTCCGTACCTTCTGCAAGTTTTAATTCAATTGTAATTTCATTACTCTCGGTTTTAGGCATAAATTCACTGCCGATGACTGGAATTAGGATTAGTGCTGTAATAACGAGTATAACGGAAAATGAAATTACAAGCCATCTTCTGTTTAGCAATTTGTTCAGTAAATTTGCATATGCCGTGAAAGTAATGGCTTTACCTGGCACACTACTTACTTTGCTTTTAAGAAATCTTACGCTTAGCATCGGGATAACAAGAATAGCTACAAACAAGGAGGAGATCAAAGAAAATGCAACCGTCCACGCCTGATCTTTAAACAGCTCACCCGATGCCCCGTGCAGGTAAACGATAGGTAAAAACACGATGATAGTAGTTATGGTAGAAGCGGTGATTGCCCCTCCGACTTGTGCCGTGCCTTCAATTGCCGCATCTTTGACGGATTTACCCAATTCAATATTCCGGAAAATGTTTTCCATTACGACAATGGCATTATCGACCAGCATTCCGGCGCCCAGCGCCAAACCGCCAAGGGTCATTATGTTTATCGATAACCCGTTGAAGTACATTAAATTAAACGTAGCGACAATTGAGATAGGTATTGCAGTACTGATAATTGCGGTAACGCCAATTCTTCGTAAGAATACGAATAAAACAATAACCGCAAGTACGATTCCTATTGCTGCTGTTTCTTCTACTTCGGCTATCGATGATTTAATAAAACGCCCCTGGTTCTGCACAACCTTGAACTCATAACCCGGTAAAGCTTTTTCAAGATCGACCAGAGCATCTTTCAAGTCATCTATAGCTTTCACCGTGTTATACTTCGTCTCTTTATAAATCGATAAACCAACACATCGCTTACCGTTGAGATGTACAATGTTTTCAGGCTCTTCGTTGATGAAGTTAACATTAACAACGTCTTTCAGATACACAGGAGCCATGTTTATAGAATCATCTTGAATAACCGGTTCATACTTAATTATAGTGTTTTCAAAGTCCTGTATATCCTTGTAAACCGATACACCTTTAATAACGTACTTTTTACCAAGATCAACTATTGAACCGCCTGAAACATTCCTGTTGAATCTATCAATTTGGTTGCGTAAGTCATCCGGTGTTAATCCATGAGCGCGAAGTTTGTACGGATCAGCGATTATATTGAGTTCTTTTTCCTCTGCTCCGTTTATTTCAACATCTGCAATCCCTTCAAGTCTTATCAATTCATTTCGAATATAGTTCTCTGCAGTTTTTCGCAGACTATTCATGTCGTTTATGGTTGGATGCGAGAACGCTATTATCATAACAGGCGCTGCATTCGGATCGAACTGGGATATTTGTAGCTCATCCATCTCCCAATTTTGCGTTGCGCTCGATAAAGTTTTCTGCAAGTCGAGAAAAGCTTCGTCCATGTCTTTATCCCAGCTATACTCGACTGTTATTTGTGCAGTTCCGACTTTTGAAATTGAAGAAACCTGCACAACGTCCTGCTGCCGGATTGATAGTGCTTCGAGATTATCCGTATAATTTTTTTCGATTTCTTCCGGTGGTCTTTCACCAGCCGAAAGTTCGATAAATAAGCGGGGATTATTTAAATCCGGGAACAACTCTATTCCCAACCGGTCGAACGAAATGTATCCGAGCAGCAACACACCAAGCACAAGCATTAAAACCGTTACCGGGTAATTAACAGAAAACCGTGTTATCTTTTTCATAAAACTTTATTTCCTTTTAGACAGAAGAACAAAAAGCGTTTTGCCACCAAGGCTCTAAGACGCAAAGCGAGAATGAATGTTGAACAGGCTTTCTAGCCTGAGTTACTATTTATCTTAGTGTCTTTGTAACTTCGCGGCTAATAATGTTTTTATTGTCATCATCTAATAATTTTTACTTTTTGTCGGCTGCGAAGTGCTTCAAAGCCTTTGGTCACAAGACGTTCGTCAACCTCAAGTCCGCTTAATACTTCAACAACCTCAGGGTTCTCAAGCCCAGTTGAAATTACTCTTTCCTGTGATGCGCCTTTTTCAATTACGAAAACCGTTTTACCTCTTTGCCGCGAAAGTATAATGTCTTTCGGAATAACAATCGTGCTATCCCTGCGTGCAACAACCAACTCAACTTTTACGAACATCCCGGGGCGCATTTTCCATTCCGGATTTTCGACGATCAAAGATGTCTTAAAAGTTCGTGTCCCGGGGTCAATCGTTGGCGATATCTGTTTGACTCTTCCGTTTAATGTATCGTCGATTATTGTATAATTCATGACTCGTGCCGTATGATTAATCTTGACTACGTCAAGCTGCTTTTCCGGCAAGTTAACTTCCAGATACAATTTCTCGTAGTTCATCACTCTTACAACGGGCAAGCCTTGACTGATTTTAACGCCGGGTGTAAAGTATGGAAGTTCAACTATAACGCCGTCAAACGGAGCAACAACTTTCATCTTGTTTAACTGGATAACAGCGTTTTCGTAGGTGTACTCTTCATTAAGAAAATTTAATTCTGCGGTTTTTAATTCGCGTTGTGTTACTCCGCCTTTTTCATAAAGGGATTTTTGCTTCTCGTATTCGGTTTTGGCCTGTTCTAGCTGAAGCTTTTTTAGATCAATTCGTATCGTGTTTTCATACTCGGAATCTTCAAGTCGAATGATTACCTGGCCGCTATTAACACGGTCGCCCAATGCGAACTTCCTACCTGTAGCGGGGTTGATAAGCAGCTTGTACTCGCCCGATATTTCGGAACGAAGTGTTGCCTCTTTTGTTGATTGTACCGTGCCGGTAGCTTCAACAAATTCTTCTATTGATCCGGGCTTAATTTCTTCAACCGATACCGGGACTAGAATTTCGTTATCGCTGCTAATATCGTCAGGCCCGCAGCCAATAACTAATATGATAATTAGAATGAATACAAATACTTTTTTCACATCTAACTCCTGTAATTATGGATCCCTGCAGCAGGGTTTAACAAACAAGTATCATTTAATCTACAGACTTTATTCCACATCATACTTTACATTTGGTATTACCGGCTCATTTAATTCAAAGTCATACAACGACTGTATCTTCATATTCAGAAGCTCCAGCCTGTAGCTTATCAATGCGTTCACCCGGTTTAATTTTGCCTCGGACAACTGTTGTTGGAAGCGCTGCAAATCAATACTTGTCAAATCCCCGTTCGAGTAACGCTCAAGATTTATTTCATAAGATAACTCTGCATTTCTCTCGCTTACTTCGGATATTTCTATTTGTTTTTCGAGATTTTCAAGGTTACGTGCAACACTTTTAACAGCAACCATTATCGATATACGTTCATCATCAAGAGAAAGCTTTGATAATTCAATATTCTTTTTTGACGCTTCAATTTGTGATTCACGTTCGCCCCAATCAAACAAGGGAATATCGAACGACAATGAAAACTGCTGATTATTAGTCGGCGTATCATATATGTTGCCAAACTTTTCATCGGTGCCTACCAGGCCAACCGACATCAATAAGTTGCCGAAGAATTCGTTTGTCGCCGATGTTCGTATCAGGTTAAATTGCGAAGTTTCAATTTCTATTTCCCTTTGACGCAATTCCATCCTGTTCGCTACACCGCTCTGCAAAGCTTTATTCAAATCAACTTCAACTGGACTATGTGCAACGTCGGCAATAATATCAATTTCGTTTTCTATAGATATACCGACAAGCTGCTTGAACTGGTCAAACTGGTTTAGCAAGGTTACTTCCTGGTTCTGCAAACTCATTTGACTATTGAGCATATTGAGTTCCGCCTGGTATAACTCATCCTTCGATAAAATACCTGCATCAACTTTATTTTGAGTAAGCTCGTAATTTTCCTTTTGGCTTTGATACTCATCGTTAGTTATTTGCAATCGCAGCTTTTGCTGGTAAACAGAGTAGAAACTTTCCGATACATTCTTTGTAATTGCTAACTTTTGAATTTCGTAGCTAAGCGCAGCATTCTCTAAATTAAGTTCAAGTTCATTTAGCTGCAGTTTACCGCGGTTATACGTAAACAAGGGCTGATTGTAACTCAGGAATAACCTGTTGCTGAACGATTCGGAATTAAAATCCTGGAACTCGCTAAAAGCGTCCTGCCAACTAAACGTATTTATTAATGAAAGGATCCCGTCTGTCCATAATATCGGCTGAGAAATCCTGAAGGTTCCATATGATGCTTTAGTTTCACTCGTGTTCCATGTTGAAAAGAATTCGTTGAACTGCCTGTCTTTACTGAACTCGAAAGGAGTTACCTGTAAGCTGAAGCGTGAATAAAGAGAAGCATTCTGTGCATTTAACGATTCTTTGCTGCGCTCAAGGTTAATAACCGATCTGCGTATTTGCGGACTGTTCTCCAGTGCTATGTCAATTGCTCTATCAAGTGTTAAAACATCCTGAGCGAAATTCAGATTTACAGCAAAGAATAAAAATGCTGGCACTGATAATATTATTCGTATTACTTTCATTTCATTTTCCTTATTGGGTTTTTTCCTCAAGTACTATCGCAAACCCTTGAAATGGTTATTGCAACACTCGCTTTTTTTAATAATAATTTTTTAGAACTAAATTCACTACTAAATTTCTTTACCTTCTCTTAACCCACTTAACTGCATCTGCTATAACAATGCCTTCTCTTGATTCATTAGTCAGTTCAACCTTCGCGGAATCTCCCGATAGATAGTAACTTCCCAGCATATTCCATCCTTTGTCTGCCGTCTCTATATCAATACTTATCTTATCTTCGCCGTCATCATTATATATTATGTAGTTATGTACAACTTTGTTTTCGCGTCCTCTTCTGCCGGGAATTCTTAGTTTGGGTATAAATGTGTAAACATCGTAGTAGCCGCTGGATTCTATTGCAGTGTTCCAGCTTACTTTTATGTTGCCGTCACCCGCTTCTGTGTAATGAATTGAATGAACATATTTGCCGAACGCTTCCGTGGTAATATTTGCGCGGAAGTTATCGGGTGGATTCCACCCGTTTAGCCCGATATATTTTTCTTCGTCTTCGCCCAGTTTAAGCAATCTTTTTAACATGCTTGTCTGCTCTGTTTTAGTAAGATGAAATCCTTTGTTTTCGTTGTCTACAATGATTTCGTCAAATGAACCGAATGCATTAAAGCTGTCGAGCAAAGTTTCTCCCTCGATTGCAGTAAGCTTACGGCTCTCTTCGAATTCCTCGAAAGTAAAGCTCATTTCCAGGGGCAGGTTTTTTGAAAGAATTGTGTTCACAGTCATTCTTCCGGGTGATTCATCAAGCGCAGTATAGATTTCTTTCGATTGATTTGCGTCTACAGCAATAATTTTTTCCGCCAAAGGTTGCTCATCCTGCCTTTCTCTGAATCGTCCAAAACCTCTGCCGCCTCCGGGGCCACCGCGGCGTGTTTCGAACCGAAGGCGCACAAGACCGTCAACCGGTTCAAGGTTGCTAATAACAAACTTTGTTTGATAACGCTCGCGACCTTCATCAATAACTTTATATCCTTCGACACCGGTTATATAATAACCCGGCAAACTTTTGGTAAAAAATAACTCGTTTAACAATTCGCTTAAATCGATTCCATACTCGTTCAACAATTCAGAAAGGAACATCTCGTAACCTGAATTTGTGAACCTGTTTTCGGTTAATACTTTCCTGGTTACTTCACTAATTACGGGCTTGGTTAACTTTAGTTCGAGCATCGCAAACAAGTAGTCGCCTTTTAATCTTAGAAGTTCGGGTATATGTTTATTATAAGTTGTATCGGCAATAATTTCCGATAGAGGCTTGTTGTAAAGTTTTTGAACGGCTTGCTCGGTGGGCGTTACTCCTTCGCGGAACCGCGAGAAAACCGTTGTTGGAACATTATCGTTCGCGTCAACATAACTTTCAAATATTTTGTTGAAAACACTTACCTGGTTTGAATAAAGGCTGTTTGTGTAACTGTAATAATTAGGGAATATTCTGTAAGGATTTTTTCTTTCACTTCGTCCCGCCAGACGGGTAGTAATTGTTCCCTCAAAAAGTATTTTTTTCACAAATTGTTTAAGAACCGTTGTTTGTCGTTCTTTCGGAAGTATCACCTGGTTGCCCCTGTTTCCCCAGCGCTCCTGGTTCCTAAGCCTTCTCTTAAAGTCGGCTTCATCTAAAATTATTGCCTGCTCGGGCAGTAAACTCACTTGGGGGTGGTTGTTTTCCTGTGCCGATGTCCAAATACGGTCATAGCCGTAATATTGAATCGGCGCTTCAACGAGGGAAAAACTATCGAATGGGTATTCTAAATTTAATTCGCGTTCGTAATCCTGTTTTAGCTCCTTTATTACAGCAACCAGCGTGTCGTTAAGCTCATCCAGGCTATTCTCGAAGTAGTTATGATTCTCCGCGGTGTACAAATTAAAATTAATCGAATCGACTTTGACGGATCGCCTTTCATAATCGCCTATAATTAATGATAGCTTGGGAAGCGGCTGATCGTTAATAAATTCAATGGTACCGTCCGTCTTTATCGATTTATTCCCCTGAGAAATCACTTCGAAAGATTGATCGGCTTTTACATTTAGTGTAAAATCTGTGAAGTCTGTTTGATTGTTGAACTGCTCTTTTGTTGAGTAGGTTACACCTGCCTTCGGGTACCACATATTTTCCCAGGTAAGCAGAACGTAGTTTTTTTCGATAAAGGCAAATCTTTTATCCGCAATAAAGAAAGGACCCACGCGGTTTAGCTTGCTTCTTCTATCGGGATTTATGTCAATATAACTCGCCTGCTCATCAATGTTTCCGCCGTATTCAATTTCAAGAAATAATTCGGAGCCGGGATTTAAACTTTGCTTTGTGTGTATAAAAACTAAATGAAGTTCTCTTTCATGCTCAAGTCTGTTTCCTTGGGAAGAAATTCCGCGAATCTTTAACCCTGGATTAAGGTTAATAATAATTTTATTGATGACACTGTTCGTATTATTTACGACTTTAAGCGTTGCTTTGCAATTAATATTCTTGCCCGTATGCTCAAGAGATATATTGCATTCGCCAATATTTACGGCAGGCTGGGCAACATATTTATTGTTTAATACAACCATTTCTTCACGCAAGGACTGGCCGCTTGCTTCGTTATTGTATAAAACAAATATACCTGCTAATCCACTGATGAAAAACAATACCGACACGATAGCGGACAATCGTTTCATTCCGTACGACTGAGGCAGCCGCCTGAACATAAATACCGTAAAGAAAATAAAACTTAAGCCGAGTAGAAAATATGATCCTCTAAGTAAAATCAATTCCTCAAGATTGCCGAAGCCCACGAAGTCGGAGTACATCAGCGGAATGTAGAAGCCAATATAGTCGAATAAATTATGTGCTTTGCCGCCAAGGTAAAAGAGCGTTGTGCCAACGTATCCAAGCAAAAGTATAAATGTAACGGCCTGGTTTTTTATTACGGTCATTAATAAAAATGATAACCCTGTAATAAATACAAGCGCGGGAACGCTGATCAATAAATAGTAATAAAAATAAAGCGAGAGATTGACAATTGAATCAGTATTGATAACATTGAAGATAAAGGCCATCAGTAAAAAGATTACATTCAATATTGTGAAAATGAACATCAGTCCGAAATATTTGCCGAGCACATAATCACTATTGGTCATTGAGCGAATATAAATTGCTTCGGTGGTATCAAGTTTTTTATCGCGCTTAAGAAAATCTGATGCAAGGAAGATCGTAATAATTGCCTGCGGGAGATTGAACATTATCAGTGTCATATATGGAATAGCCGCCGTCATTCCGTAAAAGAAGCGAGGCACTGCATCACCAGTAATATCGGTGAATATAAACAGGCTGAAGAAAAATATTAAAGCGAAAGATAGCCCTGCAAAGATGCGCAGGAACCAACTTCGCGACAATGTTTTGATTTCAAATTTTGCTACTGTCCAAATATTATAAACCGACAGCATAAATTACCTCTTGATAAATATCAACCTGAACGGGTTTGCAACAGGTAAGCTTTGTTCAAGTTCTCAAATCGTTTCATATACTTCATCCAGCACACTG
This sequence comes from Melioribacteraceae bacterium, assembly GCA_028280855.1. Taxonomy (GTDB): domain Bacteria; phylum Bacteroidota; class Ignavibacteria; order Ignavibacteriales; family Melioribacteraceae; genus PGYT01. Next base: position 385 of record JANQLA010000467.1, on the reverse strand, counting down.
GTTTCACCCAACACATATTCCATGTAATACATGTAAGCATGTTCCAGGTTTGGTTCTATGTTTTCATTCGAATAGTCGGGCGTTTCATCGGCAACAACGTCAACATCCCAGCCCTCGTCCGACGGAATAGTAGCGATAACAGGATACTTTGCTTTAATCACGTCCAGGTCGCTTTCAAATGCCTTAAGACGATAGACATGTCCTCGCGCTTTATCTATCAGCTCATCGGGCGATCCGGAATACTTTAGCTCGCCGCGATTAAGCAGCGCCATCTGCCTGCAAGTGCTTGATATATCGCCGACAATATGTGTAGACAGAATAATTATTATATCTTCGTTACTCATATCGGAGAGCAGGTTGCGGAAGCGTATCCGCTCCTCCGGGT
>JANQLA010000369.1 GCA_028280855.1 Melioribacteraceae bacterium | reverse complement strand
ACTAGAGGGTAAACAATAAAGGCTTGTTCGCCTAGGCGTATCCTTTCTTTAATAAAATTATAAATATCATTTAAGCTCTGTTCGCTTCGAACGGCAGTTTTTACAGGTATTCTGTCCTTTGGCATTTCGTCGATAACAGAAACATCAAGATCACCGTAAATCGTCATTGTTAAAGTTCGGGGAATTGGTGTAGCGGTCATAACTAAAACATGCGGCCTCCTAACACTTTTATTGACGAGCCTTTGTCTCTGTATTACACCAAACCGATGTTGCTCATCAATAACAACCAATCCGAGGTTACTAAACTTTACATCATCTTCAAAGATAGCATGAGTGCCTATAACAAGGGATCTCTTATTTTTTCCAATTTCTTCCAGAACTCTCAATCTCTGCTTTGACTTTGCACTGCCAGTTAACAAGTGTACGGTAATGTCAATTTTATTCAGCATTCTTGAAATACAAATAAAATGCTGCGAAGCTAATACCTCTGTCGGAGCCATTAATGCAGCCTGGTAACCATGTTCAATAGCGCTTAACATTGCTATTACGGCAACTATAGTTTTACCGCTCCCAACATCGCCTTGCAGCAAGCGGTTCATTGGTAGCCCGCTCTCCATATCTTGTCTTATTTCACTAAGCACTTTAAGTTGAGCTTTGGTTAAATCGAAGTCGAGTGAGCCGAGGAACTTTCTGATAACCGGTTTATTAAACTGAATCTTAAACCCGGTGCTGAACGATGATAGAGAAAGTTTTCTCAATGCTACCAATGCTTCATAGTAAAATATTTCTTCGTATTTCAATCTATAGAGCGCTTTAGAAAGGTTATCGAAAGAATCAGGGAAATGAAGATTTTTAATCATGATAGGTTTTGCTACCAAATTCCTTTTCCCGATAATATCCTGTGGTAATGTTTCAGTCACCAGCTTGTAGTATCTTTCAACAGCATTATGTACTATTCTACGAATACTTATTGCACCGATATTCTTTAGCTTTAGTGAGCCGGGTAACCGGTAAACCGGCATAATACGCCCCGTGTTTAGAAAAGCTTTTGATTCTTCCCGATCAATTTTATCAAAATCGGGATGAGCAAATTGCAGATGACCATACTTCGTAATTACAGGTTTGCCGGATACTGCATAGGTAACATTTTCAACAAAGGAATCCTTAAAATATTTCACGCCCTGAAACCAGATGCAATCGAATAAACCGAATTCGTCCTGCATTTGTACTTTCAGAATTTGCTTTCTGCCATATCTAATAACTTCCGAAGTAAGTACAACAGCTATCAACGTAACTTCTCCTGTATAGCCAGAACGTATAAAATCGAACACCGATTTTGTGGTTAAAATGTTTGATCTGTCTAAATATTTGAATGGAAAATAAAAGAGTAAATCTCGGATAGTAACCAAACCTGATTCGGCAAATGCCTCAGCGCGTTTTGGCCCTACGTTCTTGATATATTGGATGGAATTATCTAAATCAGACAACATTGCTTTTTACTCAATGAGTAACAACAAAGATAAGAAATGAAGGTGAAACATATTTGAGAACTAGTGCTCAGGTTTCATGTCGCGGGTCATCAGCCCGTAAGTGATTTTTGCAGGGTCTTTGTCTTCGAAAAGAATTTGATAAACCGCGCTAACTATCGGTACCTCAACCTGGCACTTAGCAGCAAGCTGATGAACCGACCTGCACGACTCAACTCCTTCGGCTACCATTTGCATTGACTTAAGCACATCTTTCAGCTTTTTGCCGCTGCCCACCTGTTCGCCAACGAAACGGTTCCTGCTATGCTTGCTCATACACGTTACTATTAAATCGCCCATGCCCGATAGACCTGCAAAAGTTTTCGGATCAGCTCCGAGTTCGATTCCCAGGCGTGAAATTTCCGCGATACCACGTGTCATTATTGCCGCTTTTGTGTTATCGCCGAAGTTTGCACCATCAACAATGCCGGCGCCGATTGCTATCACGTTCTTCAGAGCACCGCCAAGCTCAACGCCGACTATGTCCCTAGAAGAATATATCCTAAAGTATGATGTCATAAAAATTGATTGGATTAGCCGGGCTGTTTTTTCACTTCGTGATGCAGCAACTACAGCTGTGGGAATTTTCCTGCTGACTTCTTCGGCGTGGCTTGGTCCTGACAGAGCGCCGATGTTCTCATCAGTTAAACCCGGTATAACATCTTTAAGTATATTGTCTACGGTAAGCAGGGTTTCTTTTTCAATACCTTTGGCAACGTTTATAAAAGTAGTATCGGAATAATCATACTTAGGAAATTTCTGGAGAACGCTTCGCACAAACTGCGATGGAACGGCAATTACGATTACATGCTGATCTTTAACGGCATTTTCCAATGAATGGGTTATAGAAATCTCTGAGGGAATTTCTATCCCGGGAAGAAATGTTTTATTCTCACGTAGCTTTGTTAATGTTTTGGCGTAACTCTTTTTATACTCCCAAAGGGTAACGTCTTGCCCGTTGTTGAATAGAACAATTGCAAGAGTAGTGCCCCAACTACCTGCTCCGAGAACTGAAACTTTCATGGAAGTTTATTTCTTTTTGCTTAACGAAATTTTGTTTTCTACACCGTTTATTATTCTGCCAATGTTTGCGCGGTGAGTGTAGATTACGAAGAAAGCCAATAAAATCGCAAAAGGCAAAATGGTACCGTACCCCAAGATATCAACGCCGAAAACATTTTCGCGTATAACCATAATTAACGGAACGGAAATTGCCGCAGATATAGAGCCCAAAGAAATATATTTTGATAAGCTTACGACAAGAACAAAAATACCAAGTGCAAGCAGCATATCAACAGTTACAATAGTTATTAAGATACCCAGACCTGTTGCAATTCCTTTACCGCCTTTGAAACCGGCAAAGATAGTCCATACGTGACCAATAACAGCGCATATTCCTGAAAGAATTCATCCATT
>JANQLA010000366.1 GCA_028280855.1 Melioribacteraceae bacterium | reverse complement strand
AAAGAAATATCACCCACGGAATTAGGAACGAACCGCCGCCATTTTGCGCAACGATTCTCGAGAATCGCCAAATATTACCAGTGCCAATGGCAATACCCAAAGTTGCTAGAATTAGTCCCCACCGTGAAGTGAAGAATTCTTTTTCGCGCATTTATGAAGTAGATTTTTCTATAGTTACGGATTTCATAACAACGTCCACTATTGGTCTGTCTGCCTGGCCTGTTTCTACTTTGCCTATGGCTTTAACAACTTCTAACCCCTTAATTACTTTACCGAAAATCGAATGCCTGCCATTGAGATGAGGCGTCGGTACAAGTGTAATAAAAAATTGACTTCCGTTAGTATTCGGACCAGCATTTGCCATAGATAAAATCCCGGCTTCATCGTGCTTAAGATGCATTTTAAATTCGTCTTCAAACTTTTCGCCCCAAAAGCTCTCGCCACCTCTACCGGTACCGGTCGGGTCGCCGCCCTGAATCATAAATTGATCTATAACGCGGTGAAATATAATTCCGTTGTAATACCCTTTCATCGCAAGCCCGGCAAAGTTCTCAACCGTTTTTGGTACGTCATCTGCAAAAAGTTCTATTTCAAAGTTACCCATTGTAGTTTCGAAGTTGGCAATTATTTTTTCGTTTTCTGTTTTGTTAAGTATTTCGTCCATAGATGTTACCTTTACTCTGTTTGTTTTAGGTTCTTCTTTTCCTCCGCAAGCCATAATTACAAATAACAAGATTACGGGTAAAACCAATTTGTGCATCTTAAAACCTCCTTATGGGTTAATTACGTTTGCATAAATGAGTGATAAAACTATTACACCCAACAAAATTCTGTAGAAAACAAAAACGTATGTCGAATGCTTTTTTAAAAAATTTAGTAGAAATGCAATTGTTAAATATCCGCTGATTGCCGAAAACAATGTAGCTATAGCCAGTGTTATAAGTCCTTCTTCATCAATATAACTAAGCGATCCGTAGAACTCAAATAACCCGCTTCCCAGAATTGCCGGAACGCTTAAGAGAAAGGAAAACCTTGCAGCCGTTTCCCTTTTGAATCCAAGGAATAACCCAGCAGTAATAGTTGTGCCTGAACGTGATGATCCCGGAATAAGTGCAAGACATTGGCCTAGCCCAATAAGCAAAGCGGATTTCCAAGTGACATCCTTTAATTCTTTTGTGAATTTACCCAGACGTTCAGCTACCGCCAATATAACTCCAAGCACAATCAAGCTTCCGCTAATAAGATACAGATTCTTTGTAAGCGCTCCCTCGATTATATCTTTAAAGCCCAATCCTACAATCACAACCGGGATTGTTCCGATAATTATATACCAACCCATTTTCGAATTTTGAGACTGGTCTGAAAACTTCTTCCATTTAAAAATGTTATCGGCTAAAAATTCTTTTGTAATGTTCAACAGGTCATTCCAAAAATATATAAGAATTGCCAATAGCGTTCCAATCTGGATAACGGCAATAAACGCAGTCCATTGTTCAGGTTTAGCCGGATCAACAAGGTTAAGTATTTTGCCTGCAACTGTTAAATGACCCGTACTACTAATAGGTAAAAATTCCGTTAATCCCTGGACTATTCCAAGAAATATTGCTTCGATGATGCTCATCTAACTCCCGATAAAATAAGAGATACCTATATTTATACTAAACGACAGTGCATTAATGCTCACATTCTCGCTAATAGAATTATCAACAATTTTTCGCCCGTTTGAGTCTTCGGGTTCTCCGCTCATATCGTAGCGTACTGTTGTTCCAATGTTAGCGTAAAAATCTCCGCTAAGTTTCGTATGGGCCTGAAATCTACCGAGCAGCCCAAATCCCGACGAAGTATAATTCACAGTTGTTTGAAATTTTTCATCAAGATTAATGAACCTTAATCCGACACCGCCACCGAATTTGAATTTATAGCCTGTCCCCGATATGACATAGTAGGCTAGAATGGATGGTTTATGGTGATCATAGGTAAGATCATATTGGCCAATTCCGCCGAGCGAGGAGTTGTGCGAAAAGATTGTGTAAACATATTCCAGGCCAATCTGAAAATTTTCACTCATTTGATAATCGCCTTCGAGGTATACTTCGAAAGAGCTGCTAAACGTACCTAAATCCTCGCTTAGTCTTAAACCGTTTATATAATCGGTTAGCGACGAGTTGTTTAGAAATCCTATTCCCATTCCGCCTGCAATATCAAATTGCGCAAACAGATGCGAAGAAGATACAACCAGTAATACGGCAAATAGTTTTTTCATTTTTCACCTTCTACAGACTTTACAACACTAAAAAAATTTTCTTTTTTAAATCCCATTTTAACACGATTGATATTTACTACGAACATCATTATAAATGTTAGAGCAATAAATATAACAGAAGCGGAAGTATGCGTAAGAAACGCATATGCCAAACTTATCTCATCAGAAAAACCGTAAAGAATAACAAGCACTGATTTCGCAATAAGGTGATAAGCGCCCGTTCCACCGGGGGTTGGTACTACAATGCCAAATGCGGATATTGTCATAACTACCCAAGCCATGCCAAAACTTACATCTTTTACTTCGTTCATCCTCAATACATAAAAGGCGAGATAAGCAGTAAAAGCATACAATAACATAATTAGAACTGAATATACTAAGGTTAGAAAATAGTTCTTTGATCCCTGTAAACTGGCAAACCCATCGATTAACATATGTAGAATATAACCGACTTTCTCAGACAGCTTCTTCGAGATTTTTGATGTTATCGAAAGCGCTACGTCAACAAATTTTTCTTTAAGTTTTATCAAAAGAACCAGTAGTACGATAATTGTTGATATACCGACGAAGCCAAGGTACAGCGCAGACTTAAGCCAGACAATTCTTTCGTAAATATCACCCGCGAAAATTTGAACGCTTACTAAAACCGACAAACCAAGAATTAATGTATCTATTACTCTTTCTATAATAATTGTACCGAGAATCGAAGATCGCGAAAGCCCTTCCCATCGCCCTGCAAATAAAGCGCGGTACAACTCACCGAGCCTCGGTACGGCAAAGTTTACGCCGTAGCCAATCATAATTGCGCTAAATAAATAGAGGAGCGATGTTTTTTCCTTTACAGAATGTAAAATTACTTTCCAACGTAAAGCGCGAATCCAATGCGACAAGAAAAAAAACAACAGGTAGGGAATAAACCAAAGGACTGAAATACTAGTAAGCGATTCAAGCGATTCATCAAATTTTACGTTGTAAATTGCGAGGTACAAAAACGCAAGCGTAAGAATAAAGGGAAACGAATAACCGATTACCGATTTAATTTTTGAAATTGATGATTTACCTGAGGTCAATAACTTCTAATCCTTGTTGAGTATTGTATTCAAATATTTCGGGTTCAATATTAGTGTTTAATTTATAGTCGGAAAGCTTGAAAATAATTTGATTGGATGCATTATCGAGAATGTTTATTTCAGAGATAAAATATTCATCATTTATTTGTAAATCGACCTTTTGGAATCCAAGTTCCTCTTTAGGAACTAGTTCAATTGTCGTATTCTCCCCTTTAATACCGACTATCTTCCTTGTACAAAGAGAAGGAAAATCAAAAATAAATTTTTGTAATGAAAACGAATTTGTGCGATCATCTGCGCTTGATATCACTACCCTGCCAAGATTTTCATCAACATTGTAAACGTTAATACCGTTTGATATTATTGCCTTATCACCCAAATCGATATTAAATTTTTCCGGCTGTTCATAAAATATTATCCCGCTTAACTTCATTACGGCTTCACCGGCGGAGTTTATAAGCTCCTGGTTAAACCGGGCTTCAAAGTTTTTAATTGATTTAAAGCTGCTTTGTAAACGTGAAATAACACTGTCCGCATCCTCGGCAGTTACGGTACTGCTGCATAATAAAACCGCAATCAGTTGGATTTTACTAAAGAGCTTTAAGTAATGTTTCAAGTTGATCCTCGTTATCAATAATCACTTCTCTTGCTTTACTGCCTTCCGCAGGTCCAACTACACCTGCTTCCTCAAGCTGATCGACTATGCGTGCCGCTCGTGAATAACCAAGCTTTAACCGTCTCTGAAGCAAAGATACCGATCCCTGCTGGTGACGTACAATAACACGCGCTGCATCTTCGAACATCGGATCAAGATCTGCTAGAAAATTCCCGTTTGCTTCCTGTTTCTTTTCAAACATAGACGGCAGGAAGTAACGTTTTGAGAAACCTTTTTGCACGTAAATATAGTTGGTAACTTTCTCTACTTCCTCAGTTGATATAAAAGCATTTTGTATTCTAATCGGCTTAGGCATTCCGCCGGGTAAAAACAGCATGTCACCGCGCCCAAGAAGTTGTTCGGCACCGTTCATATCGAGAATAGTTCTCGAATCAATTCGTGTTGCAACCTGGTATGCGATTCGCGCCGGGAAATTTGCCTTAATAACACCGGTAATTACATTTACGGACGGGCGTTGGGTTGCAACGATTAAATGAATACCAACCGCCCTTGCAAGCTGAGCAAGCCTCGCTATAGGCTCTTCGACCTCTTTTCCGGAAGTCATCATCAGGTCCGCAAGTTCATCAATAATTACTACGATGTAAGGAAGCTTATAATGCTGCATGTTTTCGGTATCAGGGGGCTTCTTCCGCGGATCGGTCGCTTTTTTGTTGTAATCCACAATATTTCTTACTCCAAGCTTGGCAAGTTTGTCGTAGCGCTTTTCCATCTCGTATTCAACCGCTTTCAAAGCTAATAATGCGTTGGACGGAATAGTAATTATCTCCTCATCAAGGTCCGGTGATACTGCAAGAAAATGCTTGTTTAACCGTCCGTAAAACGACAGCTCGATTTTCTTTGGGTCTATAATTACAAATTTTATATCCGAGGGATGCTTCGAATAAATTAAACTTGTTATCATCATATTTATACCAACCGACTTACCGGAGCCTGTTGAGCCTGCAATTAGGAGATGCGGCATGGTAGCAAGATCGGTTATATATACATCGCCGACAATGGTTTTTCCAAGTGCAAGAGGGAGTTCAGCTTTAATCCCCTGAAGCCGATCAATTATTGTATGCGCTGTAACAACCTGGGATTTTTCGTTCGGTATCTCAACACCGATTGCGCTTTTACCCGGGATTGGGGCTATAATCCGAATGCCCCTTGCGGCAAGCGCCAATGCAATGTCATGTTCAAGAGAAACAATTCTGCTTATTTTTACACCCGGCGATGGAACAATTTCGTAGAGCGTAACTACAGGTCCGGGTGTAACAGAAATATCCTCAATTTTAATATCGAATAATGCAAGCTTTTCCTTTAACAGCTCTGCGTTCTGCTTTAGTTCCACCTCCGATATTTTTACATCTTCTTCTTTAGGAGGCGTTAATAGGTCTATGCGCGGAGCTTTGTAAGTTAATTCCTCTTCCCACTGCTCAGGAAGGTCTGCTTCTTTTTCCAAGTCTATATCATCGCTTTTGGAGCTGCCCGATTTTGATTTCTTTTCAATCTGCGGTTCAACTTCGGTATCCAATACATTCGATTCAACTACTTTTTTCGATTCGTCTTTTTTTATGATTCGGATGCTAGTTTCTTTTGGCTGTTCACTCTTTAAATCATCTTTAACCTCAGGATTAAGTTGAGCAACTTTACTTTCGCCTTTATCAGGAATGAGTTTTCGACGTTTTCGTTTACCCGATGATTTTAGTTTTTCACTATCGGTATAAGGTTTTCTAATTTTTATATTCGTATCATCATCAGTTTCGGAAAACGAACCGTCAAACATTGACTTTATATAGGAAAAAACCCTTTCCAGTTTTATATCGAAAGCTATAATGAAAGCCACTATAACTAAAGCGATTAGGACTATTATACCACCAAGTCCTCCAAGCAGTCGACCAACCATAATGCCGAGGAAGTCTCCTACTTTACCTGCAAGCTCAATGTTGTTCGAGAATAAATCAAATTCTGATCGGAGGAGCCCGAAAAAAGATGCAACTATAAGTGCTACGGAAACTAAAAAATTAGAAATATAAACGGAGATTTTATAATAATTATTCCTAAAAATTGCTACTCCCCATATAAATAACATAGCTGGGAAAACAATAGCGCTAAAACCAATAGTCGAATTGAGTAAAAAACTCGAAAGGTACGCACCGAACAATCCAAGCGCATTATGAATATCAGATGCCCGGCTTGTAAAATCTTTATCTGGAGAGAAAAGTTTAAACAAATCGGCAAATCCCGATATAAGGCTATCGTTATCATTACGCGAATAAGTCAGGATACTCAATAATGACAACAGGGCAACTATAGTAAGAAAAAAACCGAGGAGTTTTTTCTTCTTCTCAGCCGTAACATTAAAGTAATTGCTTTCTTTAGCAGCCGGTTTTTGTTTTCTCTTAGCCATTCATTCAAATATAGCAATTAAGCCGGAATTGAGGGAGAAACTTTTAATACACCATTTGTAAAAAACGGCACTGTATTTATGTTGCTTGTTTCGGCACAGAAACGTATGTCTTCCTCGAAACCGTTCTCAATCAGTAATTTTCCGTGTTCGCAATTTCGCATCATATCTTCGTGGTTGAAGGCAAACTCGTTGCTAATTGCCACACTTGATCGCGCTGCATCACTCAACTCAACGCCTTCTTTTCGCGAAGTAATTTCGTTTATTAATTTGCCTGCACAGGATGTATCTTCAATACAGTACATTCCGTTTGAACCTGCACATAAAACCTGAACGTCTTCATTAATTTTAACCAGGTGCTCTGCAACCGAGGCGAGATTATTAAAACTGCATGTTAAAAGATTCTCGGAAAATTTAGCCCGCACAATTGCCTTTGTGCCGTTTGTTGTAAAGAGTATTATTGATTTGCCTTCCACAACTTCTTTTTTATAATCCTGAGGAGAATTTCCAAGATTAAATCCTTCAATTATTTTGGTATTTCTTTCACCACATAACAACGACTGTCCGTCGTGTGCATTGCCTGAAATCTTCATTGCAAAATCAATTGATCCCACAGGTATAATCTCCTTGGCGCCGTTGTTTAAGGCAGTGTTTATAACCGTAGTAGCGCGCAGTACATCAATTACAACTGTTGTTTTACCGGTGAAGAATAATTCATCCGCATTTAATGGCGATAATAATACGTTTATTTTCATTGTACTTCTATTTCAAATATTAATGAATAGTATACCTTCGCACTTATCATAAGTGCGAAGGAAAAAATGAATAAAATTGGTATCACTTTTTAATAAAAGGAAGCTCTACTATTTCAGCAGTAAACTCTCTATTACGAACAACAAAATTTACTTTTTGCCCAGGAACAGCAAACTGTTTTTCGATGTACCCGAGCGCGATAGGCTTTCCGAGTATAGGGCTTACGGTACCGCTGGTGATATTACCTACTGATTCACCGTCTATCTTTATTTCATATCCTTTACGCGGAAAACATTTATCCTCGGCAACCATCGGAACTAATTTGCGTTTAATACCTTTTTCTTTCACATCAAGTAACGCTTCCCTACCGTTGAAATCGCCTTTTTTCAATTTTGTTATCCAACCCAGCCCGGCTTCCAATGTGTTGGTTGTATGATCAATGTCATTACCGTACAAGCAGAATCCCATTTCAAGCCTAAGGCTATCGCGAGCAGCTAAGCCGACTGGCATGATATCAAACTCTTTGCCTGCTTCAAAAATAGAATGCCAGATCTTTCCAGCATCTTCCTCAGTGCCTTTAAAGTAAATTTCATATCCAAGTTCACCAGTGTAACCTGTCCTTGAAACAACCAAATCTATGCCGTTGAATTTTGTTTCGAAGAAATTGTAATATTCGAGATCGAGCGGTTTATCGCAAAGCGTTTGAACAACGGATTGCGAGTTGGGTCCTTGAACGGCCAACAATGAGTAATCATCGCTTTCGTCGATAATATCAACATTAAAGCGGTTGTTTTGATGCATCCATTTAACGTCTTTTTCAATATTCGACGCATTGATTACTAGCATATATTCCGTATCGCTTTTCTTATAAACTAGCAAATCGTCAACAATGCCCCCGTCTTCGTAACACATGGCGCTGTATTGTACCTTACCCGGTATAAGCTTCGAAGCATTGTTTACGGTAATCTGTTGTACAAAGTCGAGCGCTTTTTCTCCCCTTATAATCACTTCTCCCATATGCGATACATCGAATACGCCAACGCTGCTTCTAACAGCTTTATGTTCTTCAATAATCGACGAATACTGAATCGGCATTTTATACCCGGCAAAGTCAACTATCTTTGCGCCAATACGCTCATGAACATCATAAAATTTCGTTTTTTTCATTTTACATTTACTGATTTGTTTTTTTCCAGTCGCTTAAAAATTTAGCGAGCCCGTTATCCGTTAAAGGATGTTTAAATAACTTTTCTATAACACTGAACGGGATAGTTGCAACATCTGCACCCATCATAGCAGCTTCAACAATATGCAACGGGCTCCTTATACTTGCTACCAATACTTCCGTTTCGAAACTGTAATTATCATAAATTGTAACAATTTCTTCTATCAAATCCATTCCAACGTGGCTAATGTCGTCCAGTCTTCCAACAAAAGGACTAATATAAGTTGCGCCCGCTTTGGCTGCCAGTAAAGCCTGGCTTGCGGAGAAACAAAGCGTAACGTTGGTTTTAATTCCTCTTTCAGACAATGCTTTTACTGCTTTAATACCCTCTTTTATCAACGGTACCTTTATTACAATGTTTGGGTGAATTACGCAAAGTTCTTCAGCTTCTTTTAGTATTCCTTCAAAGTTAGTTGATACAACTTCTGCGCTTATAGGTCCGTCAACCACTTCAATAATTTCATTAAGTATTTGCTTGAAATCTTTTCCTTCTTTGGCAACGAGCGAAGGGTTAGTTGTAACGCCGTCTAATATACCCATTGCAGCAGCTTCTTTTATTTCATCAATATTGGCGGTGTCTATAAAAAATTTCATTAAGTCCTCTCAATTTTAATTTTCCATTTAATATAAAATTACAAAAAAACTTCGATTTCAATTACTTGCTAAGAATAAATCTCTGTTATATCTTCCCCGGTACGGGTAACAATAAACCTGAATTCCTGTATTCCCATAGTTTCAACCGATTCAACCTTCAAACGAAAAACATATCTTAACTTCATCCTTGTTAAAAAAGATATTTTTCCTTTTTTAAGGGTTTCCTTTAACGTCGGGTGAACCTGTAATGTAAGTGGCACGCTCTTCTTATGTAATTTGAACCGTTTCAGCCATTCTTCTATTTCGTGAGTAAGATTCGATTTTTTCGTAACAAGCCCCGTTCCGTTGCAGTACGGGCAAGGCTCATGCATAGATTGCAAAATGTTTTCACGTATTCGCTCTCTTGTAATTTGCATTAGCCCGAACTCTGTCATCGGAAGCATAGCAATTTTAGCGCGATCTTTTTTAAATTCTTTCTTCAGCTCGTCGTAAACTTTTTTACGATTTTTTTCATCTTCGAGGTCAATAAAATCAACAACGATTAACCCGCCAATATCACGAAGCCGAAGTTGTCTGACAATTTCGCGGGATGCTTCCAAATCGGTTTTAAGCGAATTCAACTCCTGATCCTTTTTCGCTGCGTACCTACCGCTATTTACATCGATTACAATCATAGCTTCGGTGTGTTCAATAACAATATGTCCGCCGCTCGGTAATGGAACCCGGTGTCCGAGCAGTCCTTTTATCTGCTCCTCAACGTTGAATTCCTCGAAAATAGGAGTCGAATCTTTATAATATTCTACGCGGTTAGTAAGCTCAGGTTGAAAATACTGAACGTAATCCTTTATCTCTTTGAATAATTTTTTCGAATCGATAAAAATCTTAGAGACATCCGGAGTAAATAAATCCCTGATAACACTTACCGTAGTATTCAAGTCTTCGTAAACTAATGCCGGAGGTTCGCCGTTCTTAATTTTTTCCTGTATTTCGTTCCACGTATTTACAAGGAATTTAAGATCGCCCATTAACGATTTTTCTTCCTGGTCTTTAGCTGCGGTTCGAATTATAAGTCCGCAATTTTTCGGTAATATTCCACGCGCAATTTTTCTAAGCCGCCTTCGCTCACGGTAATCAATTATTTTTTTCGAGATTCCGATTTTACCGTCAAAAGGCAATAAAACACAAAACCGGCCTGGAATAGATATCGACGAAGAAACCCTTACACCCTTGCCCTTCACAGGCTCTTTTATAATCTGAATGATTATATCTTCGCCTTTGTGAAGCTTCGGAATCGGCTTATCTCCGGTTGTTTCCGTTAGAATACTTGCCGTTTCACCGGACTTTTCGTCAACGGAAGTTTCATCGTCCTCGAAATCGCTCTCATCATCATCGTCAAAAATGCCCTTCATATCCTCAAGCTTATCGCCTATGTCGGAAAAGTGGAGGAATGCATCATGCTTGAATCCAATATCTATAAAAGCCGCTCTTATTCCCGGAAGCACGCGAGCTACTTTGCCCTTGTAAATGCTGCCAACCATGCGGCGTTTTTCAGGATGATCAATAAAAAAATCAACAAGTTTCGAATTTTCATTAATGGCAACCCTGTTCTGGGATGCAGTTGAATTAATTATTATTTCTTTATGCATTAAAAACTCTCATAAAATTTTATGGTGCTACATTACTTTCTTCATGTAACCAAAACTGAACTTTATCATAAAACAAATTATTGATAATGTCCTTGTCCAATTTTTCAAATTTATTTTCTTCAATTTTTTTTGCGTGATTGCGAATATAATTCTCCAAATCAGCGACGTTGATAAATTTAAATATATCTTCAATCAAAACGTTAACGCCCGGCAAGCTTTTGAAATACCAAATAATATGCTTCTTTGCTTTATTAACTCCTTTATGCTCGCCATATTCACCGATAAGTAATTTCAAATGCTCAAGTGCAGTTTCGCAAATCTCACTTACTTCAGGATGTCCGGGGTCAATACCTTTCTCAATTATATTGTTGAAACGTTTAAATAAAAAAGGATTCCCCAGGGCTCCACGTGCAACCATAACGGAATCACTTCCAAATTCATTGACCAGTCTTAGCGCGTCCCCAGGTTCAAATACGGAACCGTTGGCAACAAGGGGTATGTTAGCCAGTTCTTTAATTTTGAGTATCCATTCCCACTTTGCATCCTGGTCGTACCTGTCTGTGCGATACCTTGTATGCAAGGTAACAAATGAAGCGCCGTTATCCGCGGCAATTTTTACATTTTCAACGACACTAACATTTTTGGAATCTCTGCCTAATCTTATTTTAACAGACACCGGGATATCGCCTGCTTCATCGACCATTGATTTAATAAGAGTACCCAGTTTGGCGGTATTATCCAGGAGGCTGGCACCCATATTTTTGCTTGTAACTTTATCAACAGGGCAGCCGCAATTCAAATCAATAACATCAGGCATAAAATGCTTTAATTCATTTACCGCGGCCTTCAAATAATAAGGATCATTTCCTAGAAGTTGAACGCCTATTGGCTTTTCGGATTTGGGAAAGGATAATAGCCGGAGAGTATTAAAATCATTTCGCACAACTCCTTTTGCGCTAACCATCTGCGTAAAAGTTAAACCGGCGCCGTGCTTTTTTGAAATTTTCCTGAACGGCGCATCGGTTATCTCCGCCATCGGAGCTACTATAAGTTTATTTTTAAGATCAACATTACCTATTTTCATATTATCACAAAGACGAGGCAATGCAATTTGTAAAAGGACGCTGATTAATTATGCAGAGTCCTTTTCTAAATCCTGCTTCCGTCTTTCAGCCTCTTCTTTCTCTTGCAGAATAACTTTTCTTGAAAGACTCATCTTTCCGTTCTCTATCTTAACTAATCGTACACGAATTTCATCGCCTTCTTTCAATACGTCTTTTACATCTTTTATTCGTTTCGTATCGATCTGAGAAATGTGCAGCAAACCCTGCTGACCAGGCAGAAACTCTACAAATGCACCGAAATCGGTAATCTTAACCACTTTAGCATTATAATTTTTGCCTACTTCAGGGTCCGAGGCAAGCGCCTTAATATGCTCCTTGCATTTCTTTGCGAGCTCCGAATTGTTGCCTGCGATACTAACGCTTCCGTCTTCTTCAATATAAATTTCAACCTGGTATTCTTTTTGAAGATTCTGAATAGTTTTTCCACCGGAACCAATTATGGCGCCTATTTTATCAGGATTAATCTTTGTAAACAATAAAGATGGAGCCAATTCTGAAATTGTCGGACGCGATTCCGCTATTGTTTCGGACATTTTTCCAAGTATATGCAATCGACCTTCGAGAGCCTGTGCAAGAGCTTTTTCCATAATTTCGAATGAAATTCCCTGAATTTTAATATCCATTTGAATAGCAGTAATTCCTTTCTCTGAACCGGCGACTTTGAAGTCCATATCGCCAAGATGATCTTCGTTACCAAGTATATCCGACAGAACAGCGTATTTATTGCTTTCTAATACAAGACCCATAGCTATTCCGGCAATTGAACATTTTACCGGAACTCCGCCGTCCATAAGCGCCAAAGAACCTGCGCAAACTGTTGCCATCGAAGAAGAGCCGTTTGATTCAAGAATATCACTGTTGATCCTGATTATGTAGGGGAACTTCTCTTCTTCGGGTGCAATATACTTTAATGCGCGCTCGGCGAGGTTGCCGTGCCCAACTTCTCTTCTGCCTACACCGCCGTATCTCCCCGTTTCTCCAACGCTAAACGGCGGAAAATTATAATGAAGGATAAAACGTTTCTTAATTTCTTCGTTTAATCCGTCCACTATCTGTTCGTCGCCTTTTGTTCCGAGAGTAAGCGTTGTTAAGCTTTGCGTTTCTCCACGCGTGAATAATGCCGATGCGTGGGTTCGCGGCAGGATACCTACTTCAGATGTTATAGAGCGAATTTCTGTAGTTGATCGCCCGTCGAGCCTTTTGCCAGTTTCAAGAATTTGAGACCGCATTAATTCCTTTTCGATGTCATGAAGTATATTCCCAATTTCAGCTTCCTGCTCGGGATACTTTTCAGCGAGTTCCTTTTGAACCGATTCATTAAGCTCGGAATTTTTTGCTGATCTTTCTTCCTTTGTAAGAACAGATGAAACGATTTCGGCATATTTATCATGTGCAAGCGAGTTTACATCGTTTACAAGGTTTTCATCGATCTCTTTTTCTTCAACAATCATTTTTTCTTTGCCGCACTCTGCCCGAAGCTCGTTTTGCATCTGTACGATCTTCTTGATTTCTTCGTGGGCAAATTTAAGCGCTTCGAGAAGATCAGCTTCACCAAGCTCTTTACATTCGCCTTCGACCATCATTATTGATGAATCGGTGCCCGCAACGGTTATTTCCAGATCGCTTGCTTCAATTTCTTCGAATGTTGGATTGCAAACAAACTTGCCGTCTACTCTTCCGACCCTTACTTCGCCAATTGGTTCAAGGAAAGGGATATCGGATATTGTCAACGCAGCCGAAGCGCCGACTGCTGCAATTACATCCGCATCGTTCTTGCCGTCATAAGAATAGACGAAAGCTGCTACCTGGGTATCGTTGTTATAGTCTTTCGCAAATAGAGGGCGGATCGGCCTGTCTATTAACCGTCCGCTAAGTATTTCTTTTTCGGTAGGCCTTCCTTCGCGTTTAATAAATCCGCCGGGGAATTTTCCCGCTGCAAAATATCTTTCTTTGTACTCAACAGATAAAGGAAAATAATCTATGTCATCCTTTGCACCCGAAGCAACAGCGGTAACCAGCACCATTGTGTCGCCGTATCTAACCATAACGGCGCCATTAGCCTGTTTGGCAAATCGCCCCGTTTCAATTGTAAGTTTCTTACCGCCGATCTCAATTTCTTTAGTGTATATCATCTAAATAATCCTTTTATTTTCTTAGTTTTAATTCCTTGATAATGGAACGATATCTTTCAATATCTTTGCGTGCAACGTAATCCAATAACCTCCTTCTCTTACCAACCATTTGCATCAGTCCTCTCCTTGAAGCATGATCTTTTTTATGGTCGGAAAAGTGAGAAGTAAGCTTGTTAATCCTTGCCGTCAACAAAGCAATCTGCACTTCTGCTTTTCCACTATCTTTTTCATTAGCGCCGAATTTTTTAATAATTTCCGTTTTTTCTTCTTTGCTTAAATTCATTGTGTTACTCCTGTTTATATATTGTTCAATATAACCTCAGAA
>JANQLA010000442.1 GCA_028280855.1 Melioribacteraceae bacterium | reverse complement strand
ACGTATTAATCTGGATATTCCTACATGGATGATAAAAACACTGGATAAAGAAGCAAAGCGGCTCGGGGTAACGAGACAATCAATAATTAAATTTTGGCTCTCCGATAAAATTAAGCAAGAAAGTTCTTTTTTAAACCGATAGCTCAAGGATGTATCTGGGAAAGGGACTTTTCCGGGTTATCTCGGTACTTGCATCGCAAGCTCGATAACCTGCTCTTTAATCGACCTACAATAAATGTCGTGAAGAAGAAATTTTGAATGAAAGAATGTAAAGAGAAAAATACTGTTTGAGTCCGTCAGCTGACGGACGAGTTTATTTTTCTTAGTGATGAAATTCAAATTTTAGACATTTATTGTCAGTCTTGAATTTTTGTTACTTTTGTTTCAAGACAAAAGTAAAGGGTAATTATATCTTGTTGACGATTGCTCGCCTTGCCGGTTTTAGTTGTAACCAACCTCCACCTTCAATATCCCTTCATGTTTTTAGACGGACTGTGGCAATGCAGACAGATTATTTCCCATATGGTAAACAAATGAAAAAAGTAAATAACCCGGTCAATAATGAAAAGAACATATTGCAAGCTGTTGAGAGTCATTCTACTCTAAGCGGCTCAAAATTACAAAATTTATAATAACAAGCAGCCCGGCTTTTTAAAGTATGAAAGCAATGGGGGAATCTATTGGTTTTAAAGATTTCTCATCTGTCTGCTGACGGATCGAACTTACCTTAGGGGAGTCAGTAATGATAAATAGCTTTTTTGAGAGGGCCTCACTACTTCTCTAAGGGTTTATAACAAAACTAACCGTGCATCTGTCCCAAATCAACTTAAGCGCTGTTACCCGATTAATCCGCAAAATATCATATTAATTTATTTTACATTTATAACGGACAAAGATTCATGCATCCTTGATTTTCGGGGGTTCTGTTGCTATTTTCAATGTTCAATTTTATAATTTTTGGAGGTCGCCATGGCTGATGACAATGGTTTAGGAAAAGGATTGATAGTTGGTTTTTTAACAGGCTCAATTGTTGGATCCATTGTAGCCCTACTTTATGCTCCTAAATCCGGCAAAGAATTGAGGGGAGATATAAAAGACAAGTCCGATGAATTCTTTAAAGAAACCGAAGAGTATCTTGAACAGGCTAAAGATAAAGCGGACAAATTAATTAACGACGGCAAAAAGAAATCGGAAAAGATGATTACCGAAGCAAAAGAAAAAGTTAATACTCTTTTGGAAGAAGCTGAAGGTATTCTTGAAAATGCAAAGAAGAAAGCCGGAAGTTACGTTGAAGAGGGTAAAGTTAAAGTTGAGCAAAAAGGCGAAAAATTAAAAACCGCGATTAAAGCCGGGCTCGATACTTATAAAGCCGAAAAAGACGATTCGCAAGAAGCGTAGCTAACGGCTAATATATGAATTTAACCGACATACTTATCGCAGCGCTGGTACTTTCCGCATCGGCGCTTTGTATTTATTTAATTTATTTCCTCAAAAATCTTAACAAGTCCGTTGACGAAATAAAGAATAATATCGATAAACTTGTTAACGAAACTCTGCCTGTTATAAGCAATCTTAACAAAATAACCGAAGACGCTACAAAGGTAACTTCTACCGCAGAAAAACAGGTTTCGGAAATCAATGGCCGGATAGACGAGTTTAAAAATAAATTAGCCGGTTACAAGCAAAAGTTCTCTAACGCCTCTACGGATAATCAGGTGGTAATGATGATCAACAATTTTAAGGCATTCTTTAAAGGACTATCGGCTTTCATAAAAGAAGTTAATAAATAGTAATTTGGTAAATAAACTAGGAGAGTAAAGTTGAAAGAGTATTCTGCAGACTCAATACGGAATATAGCACTTATCGGACATGGCGGCGCGGGAAAAACAAGCATAGTTGAGAACGCATTATATAAAGCCGGGGAAGTAAACAGGATAGGTAAAATTGAGGAAGGTAACACTGTATCGGATTTTAATAAGAATGAAATTGAGAAACAGATTTCTATTTCTTCCGCTGCTCTTCACCTTGAATGGAAGAATAGTAAAATAAATCTTCTCGATACACCAGGTTATTCGGATTTTATCGGGCAGGTCTATAGCAGCTTGCATGTATGCGATACTGCCGTTGCCGTTGTTAAGAGCGCCGAAGGAGTTGAAGTCGGTACCGAATCAACATGGGAATATGTTAAAAAGCACAATATACCTGCCGCAGTAATAATCAATAAAGTTGATAACGAGCATTCCACTTTTAATGAGACGGTTGAGCTGGTCAAAGCAAGACTAAGTAAAGATGCAACGGTTATTGCCTTTCCGGTCTCGGAAGGCCCTAATTTTAATTCTGTTGTTGACATAGTTAAAATGAAACAGTATGAGTACGGGGCCGAAGCATCTAAGGATGCTAAGGAAACTGATATTGCAGATGACTTTAAATCAGATGCCGAAAGCATGCGCGAGCAGCTGATCGAAAAAATTGCCGAATCCAGCGAAGAATTAATGGACAAATTTTTTGAAGAAGGTACGCTTGAAGGCGATGATCTCCGTAACGGTCTTAAAGAGGCAATAGTAAACGGTTCGTTGGTTCCGGTATTCGCCATGTCTTCAGCAAAAGGCGCAGGAATAAACAACTTCCTTGATTTTGTTGCCGAGTATTGTCCGTCTCCAAAAGACAGGGGAGATGCAAAAGCAAAGATAGCCGGTAAAGAAGAAGAAATAGAAATAAAAATTGATGAAACAGGTGAACCCGCTTTACTTGTTTTTAAATCGCTTTCCGAACCGCATGTCGGTGAGCTCTCAATATTTAAAGTATACTCGGGTTCCGTAAGCGCGGGTATGGATTTGATGAATACGGGTAACGACAAGTCTGAAAGAGTAGGACAGTTATTTGTATTGAACGGCAAAAACAGGAAAGATGTATCGAAGTTAAATGCCGGGGACATAGGCGCTGTTGTTAAACTTAAAGATACCCACACGGGTAATACACTTTGCTCAAAAAATTTCAGTGTAGAGATAGATTCCTTCGAAATACCCGACCCGGTAATTCGTGGTGCAATTAAGCCGCGCGCTAAAGGCGACGAAGACAAGATCTCATCCGGTCTGCACGTTGCTCACGAAGAAGACCCGACATTGAACGTGCGGTTCGATCCGGAGTTATCACAAACCATAATCTCGGGACAAGGTGAGCTGCAATTAGACCTTGCAGTAAAATTGCTGAAAGACCGCTACAACGTTGAGGTAGATATTGTTGAACCGAAAATTCCTTACCGCGAAACAATCAAGGGTGCATGTGAAGATGCCGAGTATAAGCACAAAAAGCAATCAGGCGGCAGGGGCCAGTACGGACATGTTCACTTGAAACTGGAGCCGAACAGGGATAAAGGTTTCGAATTCGTCGATGCTATTGTTGGCGGTGTTGTACCGGGTAGATTTATTCCTGCCGTTGAAAAAGGACTTAACGAAATTTTAGCTAAAGGAATTTTAACCGGCAGTAAAGTAATTGATGTGAAAGTAACCCTTTTTGACGGTACTTTTCACGCAGTTGACTCTGATGAAGTTTCTTTCAAACTTGCCGCTTCGCAGGCTTTCAAAAGAGGATTCCTGGCTGCAAAACCAATGCTGCTTGAACCGATTTACGACATGACAATAAAAGTGCCCGAAGAATTTATGGGCGACGTGATGGGGGATATATCGAGCAGGAGAGGAAAAATACTTGGTATGGATTCGGAAGGACCGTTCCAGATTATTAAAGCAAGGGTACCGTTGGCTCAGCTTTATAAATACTCAACGCACTTAAGAAGCTTAACTTCCGGCAGAGGTGTTCACTCCAGGGCTTTCTCCTCATACGAGGAAGTACCGAAAGACATTGAAGCAAAAGTGATAGAAGATTATAATAAAGCCAAAGAAGAAGAATAGTAGTATAAAAAGGTTATTTTAAGGCGGGTTTTTCCCGCCTTTTTTTTTTCTAATAAATTTAGAGTCCGGGAAATACAAAAATAACCGGAGGAACAATGGACAAAATGTGGTCGCCCTGGCGGTTAAAATATATTGAGTCGTTTAAAGATCCGAAGCGTGACGACATTTGCATTTTTTGCGATGCTTCTGAGAAAGATATTTTAAGCAGCGAAAGTCTTGTTATTTATAAAGGCGATGAGTGCTTTGTTATGCTGAATCTCTATCCGTATAATAACGGTCATTTAATGGTTGTTCCCAACAGGCATATAAACGATTTGAGGGAATTATCGGTTAGCGAATTTTCCGAGGTGCAGCGTTTACTTAACACTTCAATTTCAGCGCTCGAAGATCAAATGAAGCCGCACGGCTACAATGTAGGGCTCAACATTGGCAAGGCTGCAGGCGCTGGAATCGATACTCATTTGCATTTCCATATTGTACCCAGGTGGAACGGTGATACGAACTTTATGCCCGTGCTTGGCGAGGTTAAAGTTATTTCGCAGGATCTGCTAAACGCTAAAAAAAACTTATCGGCTGCAATTAGCAAGCTTTTGGATAATTAATGAAATTAATTTCGTTATTTTCGCAAATCGTTTCAGAGCAACATAACCGAAGGATTTTTAATGGACGAAAAACAATTTGAAAAAATTGAATCGATAAAAGTAGAAGCGCTTGATGAAATTTTGGGTGAACCGTTTAAGGTGCTGAACGACGGGTTTATCCGCGTTATAGACTACATGGGATCGGATCAATCGATAGTTCAGGCCGCAAGGGTTTCATACGGTAAAGGGACGAAAAAGCGTCACATGGATAGGGGATTGATAAGGTACTTATTAAGACACAGGCATACTACGCCGTTTGAAATGTGCGAGATTAAGCTGCACATGCGAGTTCCGATGGATTGCTGGAGGCAATG
>JANQLA010000276.1 GCA_028280855.1 Melioribacteraceae bacterium | reverse complement strand
CTTCAGGTGACGACAACCAGTACGTAATTAATAAACTTGATGAGTTTTGTTTCAATAACTTCCCAAATGCGGAAATTGCAGTTGGATTTTTAGGCGCCGGCGGTGGTGGGCTTCCGGTTGAAATAAAAGTAAACGGCAATTCACCTGATGTTTTAACAAGTATAGCAACTCAAATAAAAGCAAAGCTGCGTGAAATCTACGGGACCAAAAACGTAAAGGACGACTGGGGACCGAAGATAAAAAAATTTATAATAGATGTTGATCAAAACAACGCACTTATGGCCGGCGTTTCCAACCAGGATATAGCAACTTCGCTGCGTACAGTGTTGAACGGAATACGAACCGGTGAATTCAGGGAAGACGATAAGTCAATTCCGATAATTATGAGGAGCGACGACAGCCAGGAACAAACTTTCGAAACAATCGAAACGCTTAATATTTTTTCGCAGAGCACGGGTAAAAGCGTTCCGTTCCTCCAGGTGGCTTCTATACACCCTGAATGGCAATATGCAAAAATTCTTCGCAAAGATTTGGTAAGATCAATAAACGTTTCGGCTCAGTTGAAGGAGGACGGGAACGCTGCACAGATAGTTTCGGAAATTACGCCTTGGCTCGAAGAAATTTCAGCAAATTGGCCCTTAGGTTATAATTACGAGTTCGGCGGCGAAGCTAAAAACACAAGTGAAAACATGGGCGCTGTAATAAAATACATACCGCTCTCGGGTTTTATTATTCTGATGCTTTTGATTATTCAGTTTAACTCGTTCAGGAAAACTGCGATTATTTTAAGCACTATACCGTTGGGTATTATCGGTGTCGTGATTGGACTGCTTGCTTTCAATTCGTATTTCGGTTTTATGGCTTTCCTTGGTGTCATATCTCTTGCGGGCATTGTAATTAATAATGCGATCGTTTTACTGGATCGTATTAATATCGAACTGACGGAATATAAAAGGAAGCCGCAGGACGCAGTTATAACAGCTTGTCTAAGAAGGTTCAGACCGATTCTGTTAACTACCTTTACAACAACTTTCGGTCTTATTCCGCTGTATTTGGGCGGCGGGCTAATGTGGGAGCCTATGGCTGTTTCTATTATGATTGGGTTACTTTTCGCTACCCTGATAACGTTAGGATTTGTGCCGGTGTTATATTCAATATTATTTAGAGTTCATTATAAGGATTACAAATACGCCCCCGAAGTTTTATCTAGTTAATCGTTTTTGATATAAGGAAAATCTTAATCTCGCACCGCTATTCAAATTGTATGAATTGCGGGGTGTTTTTGAAATTCGTTTGTGCTTTCTTTGAAAGCACAAACATTTTTGACAAAATGAATTTTACTGTTTTTATTCCTTCGTTGAAGAAACATTTGATGTTAGATAGATTTTATATTTTAGCTTAGGCTTACTCTGTAAATTTTTACTAGATTTTTTTTCCCCTTTAATCTAATAGTACTGAGATCCGTGACTACGAATTTTGATTCTCTATTAATCTTTTTTGCAAGAAATTCTGAAATGATCAGCTTCTCATTATATGTGTTACATTCACCCTGAATTCTAGCTGCAGTATTAATTACGTCACCGTGATAAGCAATTTCTCTTTTTATATCTCCAATCTCAGCTACAGTAATATCTCCGCCGTTTACACCGGCTTTAAACTCCGGAACCAGTCCGTATTTTTCTTTATAGTACTCAGCTTTTGAATTAATCTTATCGCGAAATGCGAAATAAAAGTGAAGGTAATTAGCGTCTTCAAGTCCTTCTTTTATCGTCCATGTTAAAACTGCTTCATCACCGACATACTGATATATTTCAGCTTTGTATTTAAGCACCAAAGAATTGAGATCCGTAAAACAATCCTGAATTAGTTCGCTATACCTTATATGCCCCAGCTTCTCTGCATAAGTTGTCGAAGATTTTAAATCAAGAAACATGAATATTTTTTCTTCAACCTTAGGATTGTGATATTTACCCAGGAATAATTTTAGAAGTATACCCGGCCCGAATTTTTTATTTACTTCTGAAATAAAACTAATTAATATGCTTACGATAGCAGAATAAAATACCAGTGTAAATGCAATTTTTCGAACTACTTCTTTCTCCTTTTCTCCTGCGGTTATATTTAACACATTCTCCAAAAAAATACTGGCGGCAACTCCGATTAACAAATTCAATAAAATTACAAATGAGATTATGTACAGAAAACTTTTAGTAAGAACGTAAAATCTAAAAGAGCGATTCCGGTTTGAAAGCTTCTTTAAAAAAATATCAATTGAACCGAGCACTCCCCCAATAAATATTCCGATAATAATATTTACTATTATCATAAATACTAAATCACTTTTATAGAACTCATTAATAAGTCCAACCCTGGCTTTATCATAGAAAAAAGTGAGGAGACTAAATAGTACGTACGCAATTACCCAACTCAATATTTGAAAACGGAATATGTCTCTATTATTTTTCAATGATAATTACCTTCAGATGAAATTGCGAAATTACCTTTGTCAAAAACATAAAATTGTTAGAACTTCTCTTTATGCATAATTGTTGGGACTACAGTATAATACAATTCGGGCAAATTTGGAGTATATATATCGTATTTATTAGTTGTAAAATTGAGATTTTACCACGCTTAATTATTTCATAAATTATGATTCACCAAAACTTTAACATTCCGGAGAATTAAATGAAAAAAAATATATTTACTATTTGTACGATTATATTTGTTTTATTATTTGTAGTGCAGAATACTGCTCAACAGCTAAATCAAAACTATTTCAACAATAAATTAATAAGTAATATTCCCGCTCAAAGCAATGTTTCTTCTCCTGAATTAATTCATATAAATAGAGATATTTCCTTTAACGAAACTTTAGTCAACTTGGGACTAGTACAAGCCGTTTTTCTCGGTGGTTATGTTATTGGTCAATACGATAATATTAAAGAAAATGGGTCATTTAAAAATTGGTATACGAACATGACAAAAACTCATTTTGACAAGGATAGCTATGATTATAATATCATTACCCATATAGGCAATGCCCATTACGCATATTTGTTTTATAGATCCAGAGGTCACACTAAAATCAATTCCTTTGTACTTACAACAATTGGTTCAACAGTTTTTGAGTTTTTAATCGAAACCGTTACTGAACCACCTAGTATACAAGACCTTTGGCAAACCCCTGTTCTTGGCAGCTTACTAGGTATGTGTACAGAATCCCTCAGCCTTTATTTATTAAACCGGAATCATATTGTTACCGACGTTCTCGGCTATATATTTAATCCATTTACCATACTTCCTTTTTCTTATTATGAAACGCGCACTTTACCCGTTATTACAGATAAGTATAAAGGTGTTAGTCTAAGCATTAGTTTATAGTAAACAGCAAAAATCTAATCGAAAAAAGGAAGCGAATGAAAATGAAATTTAAAAAATATTTATTGGTGTTTGTTGCTTTGCAGTTTTTCATTTTATTAAATACACAAGCTCAGCAGGTTGCTGATACTTCAGCTTCAGCAATAATAGAAGACAATAGTTTTATTACAAAAAGTTGGACAGAAGGCTGGTATTTTCTTGCAGGTATTGGTCCCTCAACGAGCGTCTTTTCTCAAAGTGGTCGTACCGAACATAGTCCTTCCGGCGGGCACGTTTCAAGTACAATTGGTTATTTTAGTAAAGGTGGATACGGCTTTGAAATAGGCTCTTATATTGACGTACCGTTTTTCTATGATTTTGGTATAGAGACCCCGGATGAAAATCGTGACGTAGATATTAACCTATGGAATACATTGTTTTTCCTTTCGATACGAGCACGATTACCGGAAGTACAACCCACAAGCAATTGGGATCCGTTTATAAAAGTATTTTACGGGTTCGGAGCAGGTGTAATGTTTTTCCATTTAGATGATGACGATCCTTGGAAAGAAGCGTTGGATGACAGGAGACTTCAACTCGAAGGGCCTGTATTTGGTCTTTCATTTACAAACTTTTTTAATACACAGTCCGATGACGTACCGGTTTGGTTTTTAGAGTTATCGGTTTCCACACAGTTATACCAAGAAAGGTATTTTATTGAGGCTGCAGGAGATTTACCACTAGTTCTAGATAAGCAAGCTACTAGTAAAAATGACGAACTTTATGTGGTAAGATTAAGTGCCGGTATAAGAGTTTTTTGATCGCAATAGATACTTATAATAGCGCTTGCAAAAAATATGATAGAAAAAATATATACAAAACGATTCGAAGTTTTCTTTTTTAGTAAAATTGCTGTTCTTTTTGGGTCATTAATTATACCTATCGCATTATTTGAAGATGTAATTTCTCCTATATTGTTTCAAATAAACCTGCTTGCTGGTATTTTATTAATTTCAAAAAAAAGAAAACTTATGTGGTTTTTTATAGCTCTGTTTGTGGTGGCATCTTTGATTCATTTTTATTCTTTAGTAACGGGTAGTCCTGCAAGTATTTTTAATTTCTTAAGAATGATCATTTATTTTCTATTCTATGTAATAGTAACATTGGAAATAATTGCTCAGGTTTGGCGCTCAAAAGTTGTTAATGAAGCTACGATTTTCGGAATGATTAGCGGATTTATTTCGTTAGGACTATTGGGCTTTTTTATATGCTTGAGTATAGAAATGGCGCATCCAAAATCGTTTGCGGGACTTCTAATTGAAGATGCCGTACTAACTGAACGATTAATATACTTTAGTTATATTAACCTGAGTTCGATATAAGAGTTAAGCAATCACTAAACCACTTTCTAGATTCAGATTCAATTTAGGCTTCTTTAGTTGAAAATGATAATCCGCTATA
>JANQLA010000260.1 GCA_028280855.1 Melioribacteraceae bacterium | reverse complement strand
ACATTGTCGAAATCCCACTTTGTTTCGGCGTCGTTAACAGCGATTACAGGATACAGCAGTTTTTCATCAGCTGCCATTGCCCGCAGCCTGTGAACGCCGGTTGTAGTTTCTTCAGTACCGCCGATAATGTTTTCGGCGAGCTTTGGATATTTATTATGCACGGTAAAAATAAGATCGGCGCCGTCATCAAGTGTTAAATTCGGCTTCATATCAAGCGTGCGATCAATCGACCAGTAAAAATCTTTAACATTCTGTCCGTGCCATGCGTAAATTTCTAACCCGTTCTTTGCCAGGGCGGCTGCAACGTCGTCCTGTGTTGATAGAGGATTACACCCGCTCCAGCTTACTTTTGCACCGGCCTCTCTAAGAGTTTCTATAAGTACTGCCGTTTCTTTTGTTACATGCAGGCAACCTGCAATTTTGTATCCTTTAAGCGGTTTGGTTTTTCTGTATTTTTCTCTAAGCGCCATCATTACCGGCATTCGTGACTCAGCCCATTCAATCTTTTTCCTTCCGTCGGACGCAAGCTTTAGATCCCGTACTTTATACTTTCCTTTTTTATAATCCATTATTAGAATATTCTCCTTTGGTTATTTATATATATTTCTGAAACGTTTTTACTAAATCGACTTTTTCCCAGCTAAACTCTTTTCTTCCAAAGTGACCGTAGGAAGATGTTTTCTGGTAAATGGGTTTTAACAGGTCAAGCCGCTTAATAATTCCTTTCGGAGTTAAATCGACTTCCTTTTTTATCATCCGTGCAATCTCAACGTCCGGCAATTTACCTGTTCCTTTTGTATCCACGTAAACAGATACAGGTTCTGCAACACCAATTGCATAAGCAACCTGCACGGTACATTCATCTGCCAGTTTAGCAGCAACAACATTTTTCGCAATATGCCTTGCCGCATAAGTAGCGCTCCTGTCAACTTTCGAAGGATCCTTTCCTGAGAAGGCACCGCCACCGTGAGGAGCCCAGCCACCATAAGTATCCACAATAATTTTTCGTCCGGTTAAACCGCTATCTCCGTGAGGGCCGCCGATTTCAAAACGTCCGGTAGGGTTGACGTGAATTTTTGTTTTTCTATCAATCAATCGCTCGGGAATTACCGTGTTGATTATATTTTTTATTACATCTTTACGAATTTGCTTCTGGCTCACTTTTGAGTCATGCTGTGTGGAAATAACAACTGTATCAACCCTTTTGGGCTTATCATTTTCATCGTATTCAATTGTTACCTGCGATTTTGAATCCGGTCTTAGGTAAGGCATAGGATTATTTTTTTTCTTACGCACATCGGCAAGTTTTTTTACAAGTTTATGCGCATATACAATAGGCATAGGCATTAGCTCGGGTGTTTGATTACATGCATAGCCAAACATTAGCCCCTGGTCGCCAGCGCCGCCGGTATCAACCCCCATCGCGATATCGGGCGATTGCGAATGTATAGCGTTTAAAACACCGCATGATTCAGAGTCGAATTTATATTCAGCTTTTGTATAACCGATATTTTTTATCGTTTTGCGGACAACGTCTTCAACTTCTATATATGCTTTGGTAGTTACTTCTCCGCCTACAACAACTAGGCCTGTAGTAACAAATGTTTCGCAAGCTACTCTTGCTTTCGGATCCTGCATAAAGATAGCGTCCAACACGCCGTCGGAAATAGCATCGCATACTTTATCGGGATGTCCCTCGGATACTGATTCGGAGGTGAAAAGATAGGACATTTAAACTCCTTAGATTTTTTAATAAAACTCAATTTCTGATGAATCACCTGCATTTAACTTTTGGAAGCTGCCTTTAATAACAGCGCTGCTGCCTATTATCGAATTTTCAAGCATTGACTTTTCCACGTGTGCATTACTGCTGATTATAGAGTTACGAATTATTGAATTGCGGACTACGCAGCCTTCGGCGATAGTAGTGAAAGGACCGATCACGCAATTTTCAACAACGGCTTCATCTGAAATATAGACCGGGTGATCGACAACACAATTGTTTAATTCCCTGTTCGATCCCTTTTGTGTTAAAAGAAACTTATTGGTTTCGAGCAAAGTCTCGGGCTTTCCGCAATCATACCAACCTTCAACGTCGAATGTTGTAACTTCTTCATCCCGTTCGATCATTAACTGAAGCGCATCTGTTAACTGGTATTCGCCCCGGGTCATAATATCGTTGTTTATAATTTCTTCCAGGCAGGATTTGAGCAGATCCGGATTTTTTATATAATACAATCCGACCAACGCTAACTTCGAAACCGGATGCTGCGGTTTTTCAACCAGCTTGGTAATGAATTTGTTATCGGTTACTGCAACTCCGAATCGTCTCGGGTCATCGACATGCTTAACACCAAGCGAAGTATGTTCCGAACTAAACAGCTTCTTTAAATCAACATCAAAGATGGTATCGCCTAGTATTATAAATAATTCATTTTCATCAAAAGTGGGAATGGAGGTGTAAATTGCATGCCCGAGGCCTAACATTTCTTTCTGTACTACAAAGTCTGAACTTATTTGAGGGTATTCATTTCTTACGAAGGATTCAATTTTGTTGCCGAGATGTCCGATAATAAAAGTAGCTTTTTCTACTCCTTCTTCAACCAGCTTATCAAGGATATGACCAAGCATCGGTTTGCCGCCGACGTTAAGCAAAACTTTCGGTACAGAGTGGGTGTGCGGTTTAAGCCTTGTTCCGAGACCCGCAACCGGTATTATTGCTCTCATTACCTAACTCTTTAATTTAAAGAATAACAAAGCTAACCATTAGCTTATCCATTTACAAACATTTGTATTTGAAGACAGACTCCATATTTTCATCAAGTTCCGGAAGCACAAACTGATAGAATCTTATCGAAGGACAAAAGAAAAGCTTTGTGAACCCTTGGGCTAAAATAGTTTTGCACACTTCTATGGCATATAGTAAAAAATCCACTTCCTTTTTTACTTACTCCATGTATACTCTTTTCCTATCATTCTCTAGCCCTTTGATAATAACTGCTCTTACTTTAATCTTTTCCAGGATTTGAGAAATTCTCAACTGTGGCTATCATTTAATAAAACGCTAACGTGTTTTTTCTAATAATTTGTTTGTTTATATCTTATTTTAGGAGTTTGTATTTCGGCATATATCTTGATAAAATTAGCAAATTTATTTTAACGAGGGAAAGATGGAATTAACACATATTGAGCACATTGGAATAGCGGTAAGCAACTTGGATGAATCAATAAAATATTACGAAGATGTTCTTGGACTAAAATGTTATGCAGTAGAAGAAGTTGCCGATCAAAAAGTAAAAACCGCTTTCTTCAAAGTTGGTCAAACTAAAATAGAGTTGCTTGAATCAACTTCACCCGATGGACCCATCGGTAAATTTATTGAGAAGAAAGGCCAGGGTGTTCATCATGTTGCCTTTAACGTAAAGAACCTACCGGAAGCGCTAAAAGAAGCAGAAGAAAAAGGCGTAAAATTAATTGATAATGAACCGCGCAAAGGAGCCGAAGGATTAAACATCGCTTTCCTTCACCCAAAGTCTACAGGGGGCGTTTTAACTGAATTCTGCTCGGAGAATTAGCAATTACGATATCTATTTGATTATAAATTTTTCAGCATAAGTTTATTGTTTTAGCTTAAGGAGATAATATGGCTATTGAAGACAAAATTAAGCACCTGATGGATATGCGCGATCAGGCGCGTTTGGGCGGCGGCGAAAAACGTATTGAAGCTCAGCATAACAAAGGTAAATTTACGGCTCGCGAAAGAATTGAAATGCTGCTCGACGAAGGCAGCTTCGAAGAATTTGATATGTTCGTAACCCATCGCGCGCACGACTTTGGTTTGGAAAAACAACAGTATTTATCGGATGGCGTAGTAACAGGCTACGGCACAATCGACGGTCGACTTGTTTACGTTTTCTCGCAGGACTTTACGGTTTTCGGTGGTTCTCTTTCTGAAATGTTCGCAGAGAAAATTTGTAAGGTTATGGATAAGGCAATGAAAATGGGAGCGCCGATAATCGGTATTAACGACTCCGGTGGCGCGCGAATACAGGAAGGCGTAAAAAGCCTTGCAGGATACGCAGATATTTTCCAGCGTAACATTATGGCTTCGGGAGTAGTGCCTCAAATATCTGCAATCTTCGGGCCTTGTGCGGGAGGTGCAGTGTATTCACCTGCTCTAACTGATTTTACCATTATGTCCAAAGGCACGAGCTATATGTTCGTTACGGGACCTAAAGTTGTTAAAACGGTTACGGGCGAACAAGTTACCACCGAAGAACTGGGCGGCGCCGATGTACATGCATCAAAATCCGGTGTAACACATTTCGTATCGGAAGATGAAAAAGAAGGCATAATGCTAATCAGGAAAATTTTAAGCTACTTGCCGCAGAACAATCTTGAAGATCCGCCGCTTACCGTGTGCGAAGATCCAATTGACAGGCTCGAAGATTTGCTTAACGAAATAATTCCTGAAAATCCAAACAAACCTTATGATGTGAAAGAAGTAATTGAATCAATAGCCGACTATAACGAGTTCCTGGAAGTACATCAAAATTACGCTCCAAACATAGTTTGCGGATTTGCAAAATTTAACGGTGCGCCGGTAGGAATAGTTGCAAACCAGCCCGCATATCTTGCAGGTGTACTTGATATAAATGCTTCCCGTAAAGCGGCGCGCTTCGTACGTTTCTGCGATGCGTTCAACCTACCGATAGTTACTTTGGTCGATGTACCCGGTTTCCTGCCCGGTACGGCCCAGGAATACGGCGGAATAATTATTCACGGCGCCAAACTGCTTTATGCATACGGCGAAGCTACCGTACCGAAAGTAACTATCATCCTTCGCAAGGCATACGGCGGCGCATATGATGTAATGAGCTCCAAGCATTTGCGCGGCGATATAAATTACGCCTGGCCTATGGCTGAGATTGCCGTTATGGGCGCAAAAGGAGCTGTTGAGGTGCTTTCGGCTAAAGAGCTTAAAAAAATAGAAGATAACGACGAACGGGCTAAATTCCTCGTGGAAAAAGAAGAAGAATATAGGAATAAATTTGCCAATCCTTATATTGCCGCAAAGTACGGTTATATCGATGATGTAATTGAGCCGAGGAATACCCGCTTCAGAATTATTAGGGCATTGCAGATGTTATCGACTAAGAAAGATTCGAATCCTCCCAAAAAACACTCTAACTTACCATTATAGGAGGCAGGTAATGTTCGACGAATTTAGTTTGAATGCTGTTTGGGAAAGCGGCGCAATTTTGATTTCCGTTGTTGGTTATGTTGTTGTATTTATTTCACTGCTCCTGCTTTTTACCATTTTTTCAAACATGCAAAGAGTCCTCACCTTTAAACAAAGAAAAAAATTGAAAGAGCAGGGACACAAGGCTGCCGACGCCGAAGACTTAAACATTTCCGGTGAAGTAAGCGCGGCTGTTTCAATGGCTATTCATTTGCACTTTGCGGAAATACATGATTTTGAAAACACGGTTCTGACAATTAAAAAAGTTCAAAGAACCTACTCGCCGTGGAGTTCAAAACTATACGGACTAAGACAACTACCAAGAAAATAAAATGGTTGAAGGATGAAAAAATATAAGTTTACCATTCGTGGAAATAATTATGATGTAGAATTGTTGAGTATCGAAGACAACGTGGCCGAGATTGAAGTTAACGGTTCAACTTACCAGGTTGAAATTCATGAAGAAAAAAAGCAATCCAAAACTCCTACAATTGTTAGACCGAAAAGTGAACCTTCCGTAGCATCCACCGATAAAGCGCGTACAGCCAAACCTACCGACGTTAAAGCCGGCGCGGGTGCAGTAAAAGCTCCTTTACCGGGTACCATAATCGAGTTAAAGGTAGCGGTAGGCGCTTCAGTTAATGTGGGAGATACGCTGCTTATTATGGAAGCAATGAAAATGGAAAATAATATTAAAGCAGTAAAAGCCGGTACCGTTACTTCAATTAAAGTTGCTAACGGCGACTCGGTAATGGAAGGCGACGTACTTGTTGAAATCGGAGAATAATTGATGGAAGGCTTACAACATTTTTTAGAGTTTACGGGTTTTGCCAATGTAACAATCTGGCATATAATTATGATTGCAGTGGGTTTATTTTTTATTTACCTGGCAATCGTCAAAGAGTACGAACCTTTGCTTCTTGTTCCTATTGGTTTTGGAGTTATACTGGGGAATATACCTTTTGTTGAAAACGTTGGACTTATGCTGGGAATTTACGAAGAAGGCAGTGTGCTTAACTACCTATATTACGGAGTTGTGAAAGGAATATATCCGCCGCTAATATTTTTGGGAATCGGTGCAATGACTGATTTTTCTACGTTGCTTTCGAATCCAAAATTGATGCTGCTTGGAGCCGCTGCTCAAGTTGGTATTTTTCTTACTTTTATCACTGCTATCGCTTTGGGATTTCCAACCGCTAAAGCGGCTGCAATTGGTATTATTGGCGGTGCGGACGGACCAACTGCTATTTTCTTATCATCGAAACTTGCCCCTGACTTAATCGGGCCAATTGCTATTGCAGCTTATTCTTATATGGCATTGGTGCCTGTAATACAGCCACCGATTATTAAGCTGCTAACTTCGCCTGCCGAAAGGAAAATAAAAATGAAACCGCCGCGGGCTGTATCGAAAATTGAAAAAATCGCTTTCCCGATTGTCGGCCTGCTGCTTACTACATTCATCGCTCCCGGCGCTTTGCCCCTTCTTGGTATGTTGTTCTTTGGAAACCTGTTAAAAGAGTCCGGCGTTACAAGAAGGCTTGCCGAAACTGCAAGCAGACCTTTAATAGACATCGTTACAATTTTGCATGGACTTACCGTCGGAGCTTCAACACAAGCCAACGTATTTCTTACAAGCGATTCAATATTGATCTTTGTGCTTGGCGCGGTTTCATTTATGATAGCAACAGCCGGAGGAGTTATATTCGCCAAGGTAATGAACCTGTTCCTAAAGGGCGACGACAAGTTGAACCCTATGATAGGAGCTGCCGGCGTTTCCGCTGTTCCCGATAGCGCCCGGGTTGTACAGCATCTTGGGGTAAAAGAAGATTCCTCCAACTACTTGCTTATGCACGCAATGGCGCCGAACGTATCCGGTGTAATAGGCTCGGCCATAGCCGCCGGTATATTAATGGGATTCCTGTTAAAAGTTTTTTAGATATTGCATAACAATGTAGCGTAACCTTTCCAGGCTGCGCTGCTTCCCTTTTCCTTAATTAATGACCATTTCTACAGATTACTAATCTGCAGAACTTCATTCAACGAAAGAAGTTATCAAATTGCCGTTTACTCCCAAATGGAAGCCCTGCAAAAAGCACAGCTTTCTTCAAGAGCACAGTTTATACCGTCTTCATTAAGCGGACAGATGCCAGTCTTCTCGCGCATCAGCGCTTTTTTCATTTGCTGCATACCTGTTGAGATTTCACCTTTCGGAATTATTGCTTCAATAAGAGTCGGTTCATTTCTGTTTTTAAGAGCTTCCTTAAACGTTGTTTCAAATTGTTCATTGTTCTCTGCACGAAAGATCACTCCGCCGCCCATTAGTTCAGTAATATTGCCGTAATCCCATGTGTTGATATCATTAAAATTACCATCGACAAAAATACGCTGCATACCGAACCCGTTATTATTAAGTAATACTACTATTGGATTAAGCTTCATTCGAATCATATTGCTGAACTCCGTACCCGTCATTTGGAACGCGCCGTCTCCCACAAGTACTATTGGTCGTGAAGTAGGATCAGCCAGTTGAATACCAAGAGCGGCCGGAACCGAGAAACCCATCGTGTTATAAAATGTTGGCGCTACGTAGCCGTTATCACGTTTTGTTTTGATGAATAATGAACCGTAGCACGAGTCGCCTGTATCGACAACAATTACGTGTGACTGATTTAAATATTTCTCTATGATTGTAAAGTACCTGTCTATAATAAATTCACTATTGCTTAAATCGGCTTTTTCAAAGATTGGCATTTCACTATCATTAGCGGACTGACCGAGTGATGCTGATAACCTTTCAAAGAAATCAGGCAGATGAATATTACCCGTGAACTTTTGGTAACTATCTCCTATATAGTTAGACTTTGCGATTAATAAATTATCGCGTTTGAGGTTTGCCGTAAATGCACCGCAGTTTACATCAGTAACTTTAACACCGATCATTATTACCAGGTCGGATTCTTCTACGTACTGCCGCAGTTCAAGTGATTGACTAAGAACGCCTGCGTATACTCCAAGAACATTCGGATGGCTTTCGTCAATTGCACCTTTACCAAGTATGCTCGAAACGATGGGAATGTTTCTTTTAGACGCAATTGCTAGAATGTTTTCTTGTAAGTTGTAACGGCTTGTTTCAATGCCCGCATATATAACGGGGCGATCTGCTGTTTCTATTCGATTCATAAAATGATTGATCGCTTGGTCGATACCGGTTTTATTGTTCGCTGATGCCATCGTTGAATTTACAGTTTCAGGCAGTAAAGCCGTCATTAAATTCGTAGGAATTTCCAGGTAAACCGGAAGCTGAGCCTTCATAGCCTCTTCCGCAGAAAATCGAATTTTATGGGCCGCTTCGTTCAGGGATTCAATTCTTATTGCGGCTTGAGTAATATTTTTAAAGGCATTTAACTGGGAAGTTTCTGCGTTAACAATGTGATGCGCTTGTGCAGTGAATACCGATTGACCCGCGACCTTATTAGTAGGTGATCCGCCGCTTATTACCAATAAAGGTGATTGCTCGGCAAATGCTCCGGCAACAGCATTCATAACATTAAATCCGCCAACACCGTATGTTACAAGCACTACACCCAGCCCGGCTGTTCGTCCGTACGCATCTGCTGTAAACCCGGCGCATGGTTCGTGTGTTGCTACTACATATTCGATATTATCCGTTTCTTCCAGTGCTTTATATAACGGGAGAATGTAATCCCCAGGAATTCCGAAAACATGTTTTACACCAATATCACGTAAATAAGAAAAAAGAAACGATCCTAAATTTTCTTGCATAACGGCTCTTTCGTTAGTGATAAGATTTATTATTGTAAAAAGATACTAAAGCGTGAAGCTATTTCCTATTGACCATTATTACGCCGATTATAATTACTATTCCGCTTACCATCATCAAAAGAGTGATGTCTTCATTTAACAATAACCACGCGGTAAAAACAGTAACAAACGGTTCAAGGTACAAAAACGCTCCAACCCTGTTACCCGGCATTTCGTTCATTGCTTCTGCCCAAAAAACATAGGCCACACCTGAACACAGTATTCCCAGAAATGCAAGCGCGCCCCAGTCAATTACAGATAAAGCTAATACGCTGTTAATAAATTCCGAAGAAATTGTAATCGGCGAAAGCAGCACAAGCATAGAAATGAACAAGTACAAAATTGTTAATGAGTGCGGATAACTAAGCGTAACCTTTCTTCCAACAAAGGAATAAATACTCCATGTGAAGGCGCTTCCAAGAACCAGTAAGTCACCGAAGTTTGAAATTAAAGTTATCGAAAAAATATTGCCATTGCTTATCAATACCAACAAGCCCGTAAAAGCAATCGCTGCGCCGGATACCTGAACGGCGTTCATCTTTTCTCTATAAATTGCAAAACCCATTATCGCCATTATTACAGGCACAATCCCTATAATCCACCCAGTGTTGGATGCCGACGTGTATTGCATCCCGGTTACTTGTATCCACAAATGAGCGATTGATATAACGGCAAGAACGACAATACCTTTTACATCTTTTTGTTGAAGTGAAAAACTTCTTTTGCGGGCAATTGCTATTACAAAGGCTGTAGCGATTCCGAATAACAACCGTATATATATGATTCCCAATGGGGTTAATGAATCAAGCAAACTTTTTGTTGCAACGAATGAGGCACCCCAGAATACAACTGCAGCCAATGGTTTCGATATTTGAGTTAATGAGTATTTCATCTAAAGAAAAATATAACGGGCTAAATATATATAACAATATGTTCTGGGGAGAAGCCTCGAAGGAACGAAGAATCATAATCAGTAAGGAGAATTATTTTTCAAAAGATTTTATGAAGGTATTTACAATTAAATTATGTCGCTCCTATGGAGCTTGTTAATCTTGGCGTTGTTTAAGCGATACCAAAATATCGAGCCTACGGCGCTAAGTAAAAGAACAGTTAATAACCCCGAAGGGGTAAAATATTTATAACCGGAGGCAAGGCCTCCGGTTAAAGTATAGTAAAAAAACAAGCCCTATCGGGGCGACATAACAAAAGGATTATCAGTTAACAGGATACACATAAAATGGATATATCTCAACACTCAAGCTTGATAAGTTGACTCCATTCATTTCGGGGGACATTCTTGGCAATATATTTTCGAGGCTAGTGGCAAATATATTAGATAGTTTAATCCGGCCGCAAGTTTTCAATTTATTCATCGTCTTACTATTTGAAACAAGTTATCATTCAATAAACAAAGGAGTTGGAAATGAAGAAAATATTTGCAGCAATAATGTTTTTTATGATTTTGGGAAGCGTTGTTTTTGCGCAACCGAAACCACCCAAATCACCGATGCACAAAATGGATCCTGAAAAAATGCTTATCGAACTAAAGCATAAGCTCGAATTAAATGACGATCAATTCAGGGAAATAAAGACGCTTTTGTTCAACGCTGAAAAAGAACTGATTGATTTACGATCCGGAAAGTTGGAAGAAAAAATGGAAATGATGGAAAAGCATAAATCGATTATGGACGACACGGAAGAAAAAATTGCAGATCTGCTCGATGAAAGCCAGTTGGCGAAATTCGAAAAGATGAAAGCTGAACATAAGAAGATGAACCCGCCGCATCATCCGAAGAATTAGATTTATAGAGCCAAGATTATTAGATAGTTGCTTAATATCTAACTTTTTCCTGTGCTTAAGTGAATAACAGAATAGCCACGTCTGTTGCGTAAGAAAAATTAACTCCGGCATTTATTCCGGAGGATTTAAGAGAACTAAAACCGTGGCTTTAGCCAAATAAATTTGTTTGTGTAGATAACACACATTAGGCATTCGATTAAGACGAAGATGAAGATTATTCCGTGGATAGATACGTTGCGGGCTAATTCCGTAGGAACAGCAAACAAACCGGCGCTGGGATACTTGCAGAATGCCCGGTGTATTTTAACAAACCGGTTTCGTTGTTAATTTCAAACACATAAACATCATTTGATTTTTGATTAGCCGCCAGCAGGAATTTACCCGACGGATCAATCGTAAAATTTCGAGGCCAGTTACCCTTGGTTGATTGGTGCCCGATAAGCTTTAACTTCCCATCGGATTCGTTTATAGAAAAGATGGCAATTGAATTATGTCCGCGATTGGAAGCGTATAGAAATTTACCGTTTGGATGTATGCGAATATCCGCAGGGTAGTTGTCACCATCGAACTCTTCCGGCAGCATATTATAAGATTCTACCCCTTCCAGCGAACCGTCGTCAGGGTCACTGTTCAACAGCGTAACAGTGCTGTTGAGCTCATTTACGACATAAGCGAAGCTGCCGTACGGGTACTCGGCAATTTCGCGCGGGCCTGCGCCGGGCGCTAACTGCACAAAAGGTTTATCAGCCGGTGTAAGTTTGCCGCTTGATTCATGAAAGTTATAAATCATTACCTTGTCAATTCCCAAATCCACGGCGTACACTATTGTATTGCGAATATTAGTTTTAACCGAATGCGCATGAGGAGCTGATTGTCTCCCCGGGTTTGCGCCTTTGCCCCGGTGCTGTGCTACGTGTATATCATTACTCAGGCTTCCGTCATCATTTATCGGAATAACACCGACATTACCGCCGGAATAGTTCGCCGCCAAAACATACTTACCGTTATTATCAACCGAAACATAACATGGGTGCGCCCCGCCGCTCGAAACTGCGTTTAGCTCTGTTAACGATTTGTCGTTCTTATTGATTCGAAAAGATGTTACACTGCCGGTATGGTTTTCATCAAAGTTGCTTATTTCATTCGCCGCGAATAAATATTGCTCTTTGCGATCAGTTGCAAGGAATGACGGATTGTTTGCTTCGTAAACATCAACATAAGTAAGTTCGCCGGTTACCCAGTTTATTTGATATAAGTATATTCCTTTACTATCGGTGCCATCCGTGTACGTGCCTATGTATAAATAGTAATCTTTGGCGAGTTGCTGCATATCGTTTCCCGGTATTCGAATGAAGAATATAAAGAGAAAAAAGGCTACGAGCTTTTTCATAATAAAAATTAATCTTTTGAAGTAGAGTTTGAAATCTGCGAAATAAAATTTGCAATGAAAAGACTTACCTGAGGTGCGCTGTTTTTCTTTGGGGAGCTTAGCAATGTCAGAAAAACATAATCACGGTAATTATTCCCTTTTGTCCGTCAAGAAGTGGTTCTTGACGGCTGAGTAATAATTATTCCCGGTATTTTACAGACCCAATAATCAAATAACCGAAAGCTTACTTTAAAAACAGGAATTATATATCTCTGCTTTCATGTAGTAAAAAGCTTTTTAAAAATACCGGGCTAAGTTTATTTAGAAAAGCCGGCAAATCCTATTCATTCTATTTAAGACAAAATGTATTTTGATTCGATCTATTTTACATTTATATTTATTAAAACATGTTAATGGAGGACTGCAATGATTAAAATATATGGAAGTATAAAAAAATCCTTTTTAATACTCACGATTTTTTTAATTCTCTCGTCTTCATTTTATTCACAGAGCAGCACATTTCTCGCGATATCTGATATACACTTTGATCCCTTTCACAGCGGTGTTTCCGTCGACACTCTTGTAAATTCTTCCTACAAGGAATGGGATAAAATTTTCCACGATCTTGGTAATAACCAATTCAACAACTACTACGAAGATTCGGATTATACATTGTTTACATCCTTCTTAAAGGAAATGTCGGCAAAAAGCAGCAAACCGGATTTCATTATTTTTACCGGAGATTTTCTTGTTCACCATTTCCTGGATACTCTTTACGCGTTAACCAACGATTACAGCAGTTATGCCTCGAACAGTTTTATTCATAAGACTTTCGGATTTATAACATCGAAAATAAACCGGTACTTTCCACATATACCGGTATTTTTTGCCCTTGGTAATAACGATTCCTATACGGGCGATTATAACTCGGTTTGGAACGGAGCTTTTTTCCATCAAACATCCGGGTTACTTTTCGAGAATTTTATTAAAGATCCAAAGTACAAGAAGGAGTTTTTGGGCACATACCCTGTTTCGGGCTGCTATTCCATTCCTTTCCCTTTTGGTAAAGCTCAAAGATTAATTTCATTGAATGCCAATTTTCTATCAGAAAAATGCCCGCCGAATGAAGGCGTACATGGGAAAGATGTTCTGGATTGGCTTGAAGCCGAATTGAAAGCTGCCCGGAAAAACAACGAAAAAGTATGGTTAATTACTCACATATTGCCCGGTATAGATGTTTTCGATACAATGGATCCGATTAATCCCGGTGATAAAATAAGTTCGGCAGAATTGTTTTTGACGGATAATTATAATGATACGCTTATTGCAAAAATAAAAAATTATAGTGATGTAATTACGGCATGTTTCGGCGGTCATATTCACATGGATGATTTCAGGTTGTTCAAAGATAAACCGGGTGTTAAAGAACCTGCTTCCGTATTTATGCATGTTACGCCTTCGGTATCGCCAAAATTCGGTAACAACCCGGCGTTCCAGATTTTTAATTACGACAGAACCACTTTTGAGCTACTGGATTACAATTCATACTACCTGGATTTAGCTGCTATTAAGAAACAATGGGCGCATGAATACAATTTTAATAATGCTTACAACCAGAAAGGGATTAACAGGAAGTCTCTTA
Source organism: Melioribacteraceae bacterium (assembly GCA_028280855.1). Classification (GTDB taxonomy): domain Bacteria; phylum Bacteroidota; class Ignavibacteria; order Ignavibacteriales; family Melioribacteraceae; genus PGYT01. Next base: position 1,665 of record JANQLA010000260.1, on the reverse strand, counting down.
ACCAAATATTTTCGGATATACTGGATGATCCGGCAACAAGGAAAAACTACATAAAATTCTATCCCGGTAAAAGCAGTAAGTCTTCAATCAAATCAAAATGGGTTGGCAACTGGAGCGGAATAAATAATTTAACCGATTCGAATTTTGTGAAAATGTACAATAAAAACGCCGCTAAAAATAAACCGGATTAGATAGTTGCCGATAAACGTTTACCTGAAATAAGCCGACTAAGTAAGAAGCAGCCTTAGTATATGCAATACATTACGCAATCGTATTCAATTACAACCTGTTCATCTTTACAATATGTTTCAAATATATTTTTAATTGATTCAATCAACGGCGAATAATTTTTATGATCTTTACCCGGGCAATAAGATGATGACTCCAGCCTTCCAATCAGAGATTCCAGATCAAACACCTGTTGGTTCTCAAAATGATGTTCGTTTATTCTTTTATCACGGAAAATTGAATCTATTCTTTCACGTGTAAAATTCCTGTGATCTATTTCCCCGTATTCGGGACAGTATTTTATGAGCGCTTCCTCATAAGATTTTTGAAACCGGCTGTTATCAACCTTTCTTTCATTCCAGATAAGAAATACCAACCCGTTTTGTTTTAGTATGCGATTGAACTCCCTGACGGTTGGTTCAATATCAAACCAATGAAAAGCCTGGGCAACCGTTATAGCCTCAACACTATTACTTGCAAGTGTTGTTTTTTCCGCCGATCCTGGGCACGATGTAAAGCCGGGAAATTTTGACAAATTACTCTCAGCGTATGCTCTCATTTCCCGGTTCGGTTCCACGCTGAAAACTTTAAAGCCGTTTTCCAAAAGCAATTGACTAAATATCCCGGTCCCCGACCCAATGTCGGCAATAGCGCAATTTGGATTTAACGAGTATTTACCTGTGAAAACGTCTATGATATCCCGGGGATAACCAGGACGATGTCTGTTATAATTTTCTACTCTTTCCGAAAATCTTTCCTTTGGTTTATACTTTTGGATGTTCATCTGACCTTTGCAATTGAAAGCACTTAGTTATCATTAATTTTCACTCGTTGTGTGAAATAGAAATAAGATTAGAAAAACTGTTAAAACAGTTCAAAAGAGAAATAGTATTTCTGTTAACCCACGACTTAAGTCGTGGGTTAATGACAACGAAATTACAAATATTAACCGTTTTTCCCGAAGGGATATCATTGGTAAACGGTTTCAGTAATCATTTCACACAACGGGTTAATTTTTATAATAGTATCATACAAAATTATTTTTTCTATTACAGAAACAAACATTTGAATTAATAGACATGGGACCACTCTACTCGTTTTTTTCCGTTCTTCTCATTTTTCTAACCGGGCAGTAATATTTTCGATCGCACTCTTTTCGTCTTTTAATGGAACTGATTTTTAGGATGGTTACGTTCCTGGAATAGCTTTTTGACGGCGTGGTTTTTAAGCTGTCGCCTGAAAACTTGTTGTCCTTTACTACAATGTTATGACAAAAGGAATCGACTTTGTAGAAAAAATGAATTTCGGCTTATCAACAAAAAGTCAAACCTGTGCGCCTACCGGCGTAGAACAAAAACTGAAATATTTACAAAAACAAGTTAATCCCGCCTTGCGGGAGTTACAATTTATCGCCAATGATCTCTTAAGGGGTCATTG
>JANQLA010000256.1 GCA_028280855.1 Melioribacteraceae bacterium | reverse complement strand
TTGCGCCCCCAGGCTGCATTTATCATTTGTTTTCTCGGCAGCGCCGTCTCCTCCGGCGATATTGAACAAACAACGGAACACGATGCGCACTGAAAACACTTTTTTACATCTTCTCCACCATGATGCTGTAAATAGTTAATAAAATAAATGTCAGGTTCTACTAAAGTTCGTGTGCTCAAAACAATTTTCCTTATGTAGTATCGGGACCCGTTTTAATTTGTATTGTATTTTCTCCAAAAAGCGCAAACTTAACCCAATCAAAACCAAATCTCAGTAGTTCCTCGTCATCCCTAATTATTTTGTCCAGCTTTTCCTTCGCTATTTCAAATCGTTCCAAAAATGTGGAGCCAAAAATAAATTCTTTAAATTTGTCCAGATTATAAAGCGCCATAAAAAACATTTCTACTTTTTGCGGCGTTAAAACTTTGCCCTGTTCAAAAAATTTATGGAACGCAACTTCCTTATACAATTCTCCAAACTCATCATATTCTGATACACCTTGGTCCTTCATCCATTCGGCAATCGTCCATGTTTTACCTCCTTCTTCAAACCCTTTGCAAACTTCTTCATGCAATAAAAAATAAAATTTCTTGTCGTCCCTGTATTCTGTTTCTGCGGGTGATGCCTGACCAACAGGGTACATTCTGCAAGGCCAGGGCCTATTGCTGTATACGGTACAGCCCTGTTCGGGATGAACAAAGTGACAGCTTTTTTCTGGTGTATCGGTCATTAACAACTGTACGGTTGGAAGCTGCTGTCTCCTGTCTCCTAATACCTGTGTGTATTTCTCAAGAAATTTTTCGGAGGAAATACCAAGATGGTTTTTTAGCCGTAATACGTCATACGGGGTTAAAAATATATTTACATCGGAACAACATTGGTTAAAGCAGGAAACACCAGGGTTGCATGAAAACCGGAATTCATCTTCAGCAGTTAGTCTTGGATATTGTTCAAGAATATTTTTTTTGAATGAATCCAACTCTTTCATCTTGATCTCCTTATCACTACAAAAAAATATTTACAGGGTAATTCTATCTTTATGCGCGTTTTCAGACCATACAGGCAAGGGACCTGTCTCTCCTGTTGTAGGATCGTATCGAAACCTGTAAGAAGATTTTGCTTTGTAATTTTCCCACATGTGATTCCAGCCCCTGGTGTAATACTCACAATCATCGTCAAAGCAAACATATTGTAAATTTTCACCCCAGGATGAATCAACAGGCGGCATCCAAGGAAACAACTTACTATTACAATGCGGACAGTTAGTGTATTCTGTTTTGCCCTTCATCCAAGTCTTCCCGGTTTCTTCTTGATTATTATCAGTCATAAAATAACAAATTCCCCCCGGACGTGCTTCCGGAGGGAACTTAATAAAATGATTTGGCAATAAATATTATCCGCCAAGTAATTCGTGTTCGCCAGCCTCTTGATAAATCCTTTGAACAGGACGTTTAATCATTTCCCATTCATCCGCAGCCGGGTCATACTTACAGTTAGCGAATGCATTCCAGTTTTCGTTATCCATACTCGGCTTGTCAGCACGGAAATAGTAACCGGGCCACCTTGTTTCATCTCTGAACAACAGTGTTCTTACATGAGCCTCAGCCTGCCACATCCTGTGAACGTTTTCCCAGCATCTCATTAGTTCATGTAAATCGGGTGCAGCCAGTTTTGCTGAATCCTCCTTGAGAAGTCCGAGCAGTTCCAGGCCTTTTTTCAACAATTGTTCACTGGTAGTAAACGCTGTTGAAACGCCGCCTGCATATTCGTCCATAATTTTCTGCAGCCTGAACATAAACATTTTCGGCAGGATATAATTCGGATTAATATCCGGCGTAACTGTTTGAACGCTGAAATCTTTGTAAACATCAAGCGGCTTCAGTATTTCGGCTTTAACCGTATCAATCATTCCGTTATCAACATTAACATCACCGGGATTATCTAGTACATAGCTAATAGCAGCTTTTCCGGCAATACGTCCTTCGGCATGTGAACCGGATGAGAATTTGTGACTTGAAGCGCCTGAAGCATCGCCTGCACAGAACAGACCTTTAATAGTAGACATACAATCGTAACCCCAGAAGTAATCATCGGGTGCAACGTCTTTTGGTCCGCTAACCCATGCGCCGGAAGCTCCTGAATGTGAGCCGATAAAGTACGGTTCAGCAGCGGCAATTTCGGACGGCTTTTCTTCCGGAGCCGTATCGGTAGCAGCCCATAATATAGCTTGAGAGATGGTCATGTCCAGGAAGTCTTCCCATGCTTCTGCTTCAAGTTCTTTCAATTTGCGCTTGGCGGCTTTCTCATCGCCCTCGGACGTTGCAATTTTATTAATAGCTTCCTCGGTACGCATGTATATTGGGCCTTTACCATCCTGTACGTCAAGCATCATTAGCCAGTTACGAAGATTAGCCGGAACCGGTTTTACTTTTCCGTAAGGTTGCCAGTTTTCAAGCTCAGGTCTGCGGGTTTCCATGTATGTTTCCCCCAAACCATTTGTTGCTCTTGACTTAAATAACAGGAACCAGGCGCCAACAGGTCCGTAAGCGTCTTTAAATCGAACGGGTATGAATCGAACTTCCTGGCAGGTCATTTCAGCGCCTGCTTTAATAGTAAAGTATGCGCTTGATCCTGAGTTCCATGGTGGATACCATGCGCGTCCAAGTCCTTCACCTGATGAACGGGGTTTAAATACGTGAACAGCACCGCCCATTGCAACAAGTACTGATTTCGCTTTGAATACATAAAATTTTTCTTCGCGTACACTAAAGCCAACTGCACCAACACAGCGATCGCCATCCATAATTGGTCCAACAATAAATACTCTTTCGTAAATATTATCAACACCAAGAGCATTCTTGGCTGCTTCGGCAATAACTACTTTGTAAGATTCGCCGTTAATCATTAATTGCCATCTGCCTTCGTGAACATAATTACCTTCTTCATCTTTCCAAATAGGTAATCCCCATTTTTCAAATAGATGAACGCTTGAATCAACGTGTCGTGCAATGTTGTAGACAAGGTCTTCACGTGTTATGCCCATCAAGTCGTTACGAACATAATCGACATAATCTTTCATGGTATTTTTGCCATCCTTTAAACCGACGTATTGGTTTATTGCAGATAGCCCCATAGCAACAGCGCCGCTTCTGTCAACTGCTGCTTTGTCAACCATTGTTACTTTTAAACCGTTTTTCTTTGCCCAGTACGCTGCCTCAACCGCAGCCCCGCAAGCGGCCATACCACCACCAATAATCAGAAGATCAGTGGTCACTTCAACTGTTTCGAAATTTGCCATGATTTCTTATCTCCTTAATTATTAGTTATTTGTTTAATGTTGGAATTTCGTCTAATCCTGCAGCTTCCGGTTCCGAGTACAGGGCCGGCCCATCCATTTCTTCCCGGATTGCAAAGCCTCCATCGGGCGCTGCTTCTCCTTCAGGCGTTGTGCGAATAGGGAATTTAAATCTCTTTAAACTTCCGTTGCGGAACTTAACTGTCCACATAATACTGTCGGTACTTCTCATTGGAGTTACGGTTGCTCCAAGAGGAACAAAATCAGCGTACCCCCTGACTTCAACGGCTTGAGTAGGACAAATTTTAACGCAATTATAACATTCCCAACACATTTCCGGTTCGCAGTTATAAGCTTTCAGTGTGTCCTTGTTCAACACCATCAGGTCATTTGGACAGATGTGCTGGCACGCTGTTTTATCCAGCGCCTTGCATCCGTCGCATTTTTCCGTGAGTACATAACTCGGCATTGTTTTTCTCCTTTTCTAATTAGAGATTTTACTTCTTTGAGATACTTCGTATTTATTTAAGTATGCTAAATCCAGTAACTGAAGAACAATTGAACCGGTACTAATACCAGCTCAATTAAACGGTTTATTTTACCTCTGCCTTACCGGTTGCATGTCCATGCAGCTTAACTTCAACCTTGTCTTTTTCTTCGAGGCTTGCGTAATACTCTTTCAAAATTTCGAGCACTTCAGGTCTGCTGAATTCAGGGGGTATTTCGTCAAGCTTACCTTCCGAGAGAAGTTTTCTCAGCTTTGTACCGGAGAGGAATAATCTCTGGTCTTTATTTTTTTCCGGCGATGTTTTCATTGAAGCCATACCGCCCTGTCCGTAATCCCAGAATGTCCAATCGATTGGTAACATCTTGCACTCAAGCGCGCCCTCCCAGAGATTATGGTATGCATCCTGAGCGTCAAACGGACCGTAGTAATCGCCCACGCCCGCATGGTCTCGTCCGATAATCATGTGCGAACAGCCGAAGTTCTGACGAAATACGCCGTGCAGTAAACCTTCGCGAGGTCCGGCATAACGCATATCTAGCGGGTATCCGCCCATCAATACTTTGTCCTCGTTGAAGTAATTTTTAACCAGGGTGTTGATACATTTAACTCTTACATCCGCCGGAATATCACCTGGTTTAAGCTTTCCTACTAACTGGTGAATATATAACCCGTCTGAAACTTCAATGGCAATTTTAGCCAGGTACTCATGAGACCTGTGCATGGGATTGCGGAGCTGAAGGGCTGCTATTGTTCGCCAGCCTTTCTCTGCAAACAACTTGCGGCTTTCGGCCGGTCTCTGGTATATGCCTTCAAACTCTTTAGGGAAATAGCTTTCTGACAATACTTTTACTGGTCCCGCAATATTCCAGGCTTTTTGCGCCGTTACCATTTTTACACCGGGGTGCTCATTGTCTGCCGTAGCAAATACTTTTTCGCATTCAAATGTCTTATCGATTTGGTATGATTCGGTAACTTTCATTGTGCCCATTATCTCTTCGGTTTCTCCCGATATCAGGCATATTTCCATACCGGCTTCGATAGGTTCATCATTTGACAAAGTAATTGGAATGGGCCAGAATGTTCCATCGGTCATTTTCATTTCTTCGCAAACACTCTTCCAGTCATCCTTTCCCATAAACCCCTTAAGCGGAGTAAACCCGCCAATGCCCAGCATGATAAGATCACCGGTCTCCCTGCTACTCATAACTACCTTTTTAAGAGTAGCTGCTTTTTTAAGCTCGTCGACTTTTTCTTGTCCACTTAACAGAAGAGGCATTAAAACCCCGCTGCCATGTGGCTTAATTAAATTAGATTCACTCATATTATCTCCTTAGTGTATAATTGTTCGGTTTATTAAAATATTGTACGAATTGATAAAGAATGTCTCTGCCTGGAATTAACGAATCGATAGGAAGGAATTTTGTTCAAGTTTCCTCCGTTAACCTTTGCGATAAAAGAAAATCTATATTGATCTGACTTTGTCAACGCAACAAAAAACGGTCGCCGGGAGTTTTACTAAAAATAAAATTATGTCAACACTACTGTAAAATCAATACAATTAGGGTTTTTGTATAGTTTCTGTTGGTTTATATTGTCACATTCCTTTGTATGGATTAAAGCCAATCTCAGTTATTTCTTCGACAAAATCATTAAACAAAGTCGGTAGCTTTTCGTATTCGTCAATAGCTACCGTATGAATCTGTACGCGCTCGGGTTCAAGTACTAATTGTTTCAATTTTTCCTGCACATTCTCCATTCTTTTTTCCGCGAGTTCGCTTCCGCGAACGTAATGACATTGATAATCGTCGCCATGTTTACAACCAAGCATTATAATTCCGTCGAAGCCTCTTGATAAAGCATCGGCTATCCATACGACATTAACCGCACCCAAACACCTGACCGGAATCACTCTTACACTGGGATCGAATTGCATTCGATATCTTCCGACAAGGTCAAGTGCAGGGTATGCATCGTTTTCACAGAGAAATGCAAGTATTCTTGGTTTCTCTTCAAACTCATCCGGAATTTCAACTGCCTTTATCATTGATGAAACTGATTGTATTGAATAGTCCTTAAAGGTAATAATACGTTCAGGGCAAGAGCCGAGGCAAATTCCGCATCTCCGGCACCTGTTGATATTCGGAAGCGGTGTGCCTTTCTCATCTTCATCCAATGTTCCGAACGGGCATTCTTCGGTACATCGCTTACACTGCGTACATCTTTGCATGAAAAAGTCGGGCATTGTAGTATCACCGGACCTTGGATGCACAGCGACGCCGTTTTTAAGAGCATACAATACTTGTATCGATTTCAGCGCAGCGCCTTTGGCATCACTTATACATTGAGTGTAATCCATTGGTGCACGAACAGTACCTGCAGCGTATATACCAGTACGCCTTGTTTCATAAGGGAAACAGATATAATGTGAATCAGGAAAGCCGTAGTGTAACGTTGGAAGATCTGTCCCCTGCCTGTAAGATAAGTTTAATATTTTTGCCCCGATCTCGGCGGATTCAGCTTCTTTTTTTCCGTCCAATGTTTCACCGCTTCCATCGTCTTCGTCTACAACTGCGTCGGATTCGACTTCTTCTACGAAAGTAGAAGGCACCATTCCGGTTGCCAGCACAACTATATCCGATTTAATCTGTATTTCTTCACCTAAGAGTGTATTATCAACGTCGATTTCAATCATGCCGTTTTCATCCTGCCTAAGATTGTTCACTTCACCCTTGGTCATGAATATTCTGTCTTCATTTTGAACGCGTTTGTAAAGCAGTTCGTATTGAGAAGGTGTTCGTATGTCTTTATAGATCATGTATATTAGTGCATCGGGGAATTTCTCTCTTACATAGAGCATCTGTTTCATCGAAGCTGTACAGCAAGCCGCAGAACAGTATGGCAAATGTTTCTCATCACGTGAACCTGCACATTGTATAAAAGCAATACTTGAAACCGGCATGTCATTTAAAGTTTTGCTGCCGTTAACATTTTGTATATACTTTTCAAGTTGATTACCCGTTATTACATTCTTGAATTTACCGTATCCCAAATCAGCCAGATTCTCAGGATCATACTCCTTCCAGCCTGTTGCCTGAACAATTGAACCAATCTTTAGAATCTCTTCAGAGGAATTACCTTTCATTTTATATTTCACTTCAAACTGGCCGGGCTGGCCTGATACTTTTTCGATTTCGCAGTTCTTGATTACACGAGTATTTTCTTTGGCTTCAACCTCAGCAATTAATTCTTTTACATTATTTTCTTCTAGTGTATCGTAGGGATATTTCGTCGGTGGCAGTTTATATAAATTTTTCAGCCAGCCTCCAAGTTCATCTTCCTTTTCAGTAAGAATGACTTTTGATCCTGCTTTTGAGGCAGCAAGTGCGGATGACATTCCCGATAAACCACCGCCCACAACCAAAATTGTTTCAGTAATATCCTCTATTGCGGGAACAGTGATATCAATACTTTTTGCCTTGGTTATTCCCATGCGAAGATAGTCTTGTGCAAGCATTTCAGTATCTTCGTCCATTGATTTATGCGTCCACGCAACATTCTCGCGTAAATTTACACGCACCGTTTGAACATCCTTGTCAAAATTAAAAACATCTTCCATAAAACGGTCTGAACAAGCCGCGATTACAACTCTATTCAAAGATTCGTTTTTAATATCACTTTCTATTTCGCTAACCGTTTCGTTCTTGCAAAGCCAGGTATAAGATTTGCAGACCGGCGTTTTGTATTCGTTAGTTGCAACATTTGATAATTCTTCGAGGTTTATAGAATCTCCAATTCCGCATCCCGAACAGAGATAAACACCAACTTTCGTTTCTACAGCCATAATTTTAATTCCTATTAATTGTCTGAAGTGCTGTTAATACTGCTCCTGTTGCTTCCTGAACTACCGAAGCTACTTCTTTCGGTTCGGTGATTACCCCGCAACCTGTAATAGCTCCGTTAGTTAAATTTAGAAAACCGTTTTTATCGAATGATATTTCGTCTGTTAATCCATTGAGCGAATTCGGTTTCATGCCTGTTGCAAGTACAACTAGCTCAACCGGATTTTGCATCAGGTTGCCGGTAAGAGTATCTTCGGCTTCAACAACCATTTTATTTGTTTCAGGGTTATGAAATACTTTTGCAACCTTACCCCTGTGAAAATGAATTTTTTCATCTTTGCTAACTTCGTTGTAGAAGGATTCCAATATTCCGTTGGCTCTTATATCGATATAATGAATGTGAACTTCGGCCTCCGGATGCTGCTCTCTGATATACTTCGCTTGTTTAATTGACGCCATACAGCAAACCGACGAACAGTATTCAAGATAGTTTTCATCACGTGAGCCTGCACACTGAACAAAAGCAACGCTGTTTATTTTTTCATTGCTCGATAGTCTTAGTATTTGACCTTTGGTTGGTCCGTTCGGAGATGCAAGCCGTTCCATAATAACATTTGTTATTATATCAGAGTGTTTACCGAATTGCAGCACTTCAATATTTTCAGCGTTATAAGGCTCCCATCCCGTTGCTACAATTATTGAATCGACTTCGGCGTCTATTGTTTCTTCGGTTTGGTTAAGTTCAATTGCGTTGTACTTGCAGACTTCGACACACTTATTACAGCTCTCGCCCTTGCAAGTCTTCATATCTATTACATATTGCTGCGGATATGCACTCTCGTTAGCAATATTAACAGAAGTAGTTTCATCCATTTTATAATTAAACTCGTTAGCGGTTTTTTCGGGGCATACTTTAGCGCAGTCCCCGCAAGCTGTGCACAAACGGTTTACATGTCTCGGGGATACCTTTATTCCAACGTTATACTTACCATTATTTTTTTTTACAGATGCAACCTCGGCAAGCGTAAATAATTTTATAGCAGGATTAGTTCGAAGCCTGCGAATGTTAATTTCCAATCCGCAGCCGGGCGGGCACAGCTTTGGAAAGTAGCGGTTGAACCTTGCCACGTTCCCACCGATAAACGGCTCCTTATCAATTAAAATTACATTTAAACCGGTTTCAGCGGCTTCTAAAGCCGACGATATACCGGCAATTCCTGCTCCAATAACCAATAAATTGGACGATATCTTGTTTTGTGTCATAGTTTTATTCCGTTTATATTTTTCGGCTCTGCAATGCTTTGCTTTCTTTTTTCTTTACAACTGGTTACATGGTTTGTAGTTATCAATTGATGCAGATTAGATTTCACTTTATGAATAAGCGAGTGTGAAAACGTATCTACAATACCATAAGCTTCTTCAGATAATTTATGCTTGTATTCATTCAGCAAATCAATTCTTACTTTTTCCAGCTTCTGCGAATAATAATTGTAAGCTTCGTTCTCCTGCGAATCATTCCATGCTTCAAATAAGCTTACCTCTGATGCAATTATGGATTCTGCCGCAGGTATTTCATTTTCAATTAATTTGTTCTGGTCGGATAGTATGTTCTTAATATTATCCAGGACAATGAGTTCAATGCCTTCATCGATTCCTTCTCTTTCAATATCCCTGGGTACCGCCATATCAATAACAAGTCGCAAATTACTCGATTGTTTGTAAGCATAATTAATTTTCTGCGCACTTATGACCGTTCCTGATGCACCGGTACAGGAAAAAACGCAGTTTGATTTCTTTAGTAAATCATCTATGTAATATAATCCGTAAAATTCTCCTCCATACCTTGATGCAAGCTCCTTTGCTTTATATTCGGTTCTGTTAACAAAGTTAATATTCTTGTACCCTGATTGCTTTAATCCCTCCGTAAATATTTTCGTATTCTCATTTACTCCGATTATTGTTATTACTTCATCTTTACCAATTGTCTGTTTTAGTTTTTTTAGCGCTATACCGCTCAGTGATTGATTACCCGATCCGATCTTTGTTTCGGTGCGAATTTTTTTTCCTGTTCTAAAAGCCGCATGAAATAGTTTGTGCAAGATTTTATCTACCGCTTTTTCTGAACACGCTCGGCTGTAATAATCTTTTATCTGACCTTGAACCTGGTATTCGCCCAATAGCATCGAATCCAAGCCGGTTATAACTTTAAATAGATGAGCAACTGCGTTGGAATTATCATACACGTAAAATGTGTCGAGCTTTTTTAACTGAGTTATATTTTTTGTTTCGCCGTAGAAATCTTCAACAATTTGTAGTGCATCTACAGGCTTATTGGTACTTATGTAATACTCTATTCTGTTACAGGTAATAACTATAACAATTCCTTCAACTTCCTCTCTATTATAAAAGTAACTTAGCGATAACTTGAGTTGATTTTTGTCAATGTGAAACATCTCGCGGTAAATAATTTTCGAGCTCTCAAAATTTGTCCCAACCGCATATAATTGGTATGTTTCAGAATCATTGTTCATCGCATCAAATAATATTTTGGACAGTGATGCTCATTTACAGGCTGTTTATTCTTATGTTGAATCTCTTTGAAAAAAATAAAACCTCCTCCCAGGTATGAAACATCTGTGAATCCAACCTGAGTAAGTGTACATGCTGCCTCGAAAGCCCTGGCGCCTTTAGCACAAAGTACCAATAACGGCTCCGTGTGATTAAGATCCGGAATATTCTCATTAAAATTTGACAAGGGTATATTTAGTGACCCTTCGCACTCGCCGCCTTTAGTTCGTTCATGCTCTTCGCGTACATCAATTAGAACACCGTTAAAAGAATTCAACAAAATTGGTGAAATACATTTTATACCCCTTCTTTCACTATTCAATATCATATACCCGATATAATTTAACGGCGAGAGAGGAGAAGAATGCGCTGGTGTATATGCATGCTCGGCAGTTATGAGTGAATAAGCATCCGCACAGCTATGAAGAAGCTGCGAAAATACATCGATATACCTTGTAACTTCACCGTCGCCCG
>JANQLA010000240.1 GCA_028280855.1 Melioribacteraceae bacterium | reverse complement strand
CATAGCTATGAATCGTTTGACTTCCTTTTGATTTTTTGCTTTCTTGCATATTAGGTCTCCTTTCTATTTGATGTTCATTGTCTTACCAAATTTAATTGGCAATAACACTTTTAGAAAGCGAGACCTTTTCTTAATTTACCGAGACTATATCTCCCCACGGTAGGATTTTGCAATTACTTCAGCTTTGCTATTTACGTTCAATTTTCGGTAAATATTTCGGATATGCTGGCGCACAGTATCAAGAGAAATGGATAGTTTATCGGCTATCATTTTGTAGCTTAGTCCATCGACAAGACCCTCGACTATCTCCTTTTCTCTTGGAGACAGAGGTGAATCCAATTTTTTACGCGGATTAAAAAAATCTATAACCCGCCGCGCTATATTAGGCGACATTGGCGAACCGCCGCGCTGTACTATATCAATTGACTCTTTTATTTTTTCAATTGGCGTGTTTTTAAGCAGGTAGCCGGATGCTCCATTGCATAATGCATCAAAAACAATTTGGGAATCATCGTGTACCGAAAGCATTACTACTTCGGTATCTGGAAACTTCTCTTTCAGGATTTTTAGTCCCTCTATTCCGGACATTCCCGGAAGTCCTATATCCGATAGTATTATATCAGGTTTGTTTTCATTAGTAACAATTTTGAGGAATTTTTCAACCGAATCAACTGAAATTGTGCACTCGTATTCATTTTGCATACCGAGATACATTTCCAGAAGTTCTTTTAATTCCAGGTCATCTTCTATTATTCCCAATTTTAGCATGCTTAAAAATACAAATTAAAAGTTATCTCACAATAGCATAAAGATGCTATGTCCGATTATTACTCTAGTTTGCCGGTTAATGTGACCAGGAAACCATCTCCATTATCATTATACTCTAATTTCGCCCTAATCCTCTCTGCGCGTAATTTCATATTTTTTAATCCTTGCCCAACGGAGAACTGTTTCTCCTTAAACGAAGTCCCATTGTCCTTAACCGTCATTATATACTTCGATTCCAATTCTTTAAGTCTAATATCAACTTTATCTGCGTTGGAATGTTTTACGATATTATTAACAGATTCCTTAAAAATCAGGTATAAGTTCTGTCTCAGCTCAACGGGTATACTTTGAGGCTTATCAAATCCACGCACATCAAAATTAACCTGAATTTCTTTATCGGTTAGAACGCCGAATGCAAAATCTTTCATTTTATGTATCGTACTTTCAATGGAATCATTCCTTGAATCAATTGACCAAACGATATCGCTCATTGAGCTAACTGCTTCCCTGCTCATTTCAGCAATTCTTTTAAGCCCGCTGCTAAGTTTTACATTTTCAATTGACTGCTCAATCATATCAGCACGTAATGCCAATTTAGACAGTGTAGAACCTATATCATCATGGAGGTCGCTTGCAATGCCCGTTCTTATTCTTTCAACTTCCAACACCTTAGCAATTTTAAGTCTTACTAAATAATATATAATAACGGATATGAGAAGTACAACAAGTGCGAAAAACCACCAGGTCAGCCAGAAGGGAGGTAATACTCTAATAATAACAGAAGCGCCTTCGGGATTCCAGATACTGTCGTTATTAGCTCCCCTTACTCTAAATGTATATTTACCGGGGTTGAGATTAGTATATGTAACCGTTCGATGTATCCCCGGCAGCGACCAATCACGGTCAAATCCCTCAAGTTTATAGCTATACATGTTTTTGCCCGGAAATGAAAAGTCCAAGGCGGAAAATTCAAATGTAAACACATTCTCGCTGTAAAATAGTTCGATCATATTAGCGGTTACAACTGATTGTGTAATTAGTACCCGGTCGTTCACTATATCACCAATTGATAGCGAACTTCCAAAAAGTTTAAAGTCGGTATTTACAACCGGCGGAACGTTTTTATTAATTTTAATTTCATCGGGAAAAAATGAGTTATACCCATTAATACCTCCGAAGAAAATCTCACCATTACTTGATTCGAAATAAGCGTTGGTGTTAAATTCATTACTCTGGAGTCCGTCTTGATAAGTATAGTTATAAAACTTTTCCTCTGCAGGATCAAACCGTGAAATACCGTAGTTGGTGCTTATCCACAAGTATCCTTCTTCATCCTCAACTATCCCGTATACTACATTGTTTGGTAACCCGTCCCTGGTAAAATATTTTTTGAAAGATTGATTTTGAATGTCAAATCTGTTCAAGCCGTTGGCAGTGCCTACCCATAAATTCTTTTTGCTGTCTTCAAAAATACACTTTATGTTATTGCTGCTTATCGATGAGAGGGTTAAATTGTCCTGCACTTTATAGGAATGAAACTCACCCTTTGCCCTGTCAAATAAGTTAAGTCCACCTTCGTTTGTACCAACCCAAAAGTTACCAAAGCTGTCTTCGTATAAAGCGGTAACACTTTGCGGACTCAATGATTTAGTGTTGTTCGGGTCGTGAGTGTATTTTGTAGCAGCTCCCGTAACTTTATCGAACTTTAGCAACCCGTTAATAGTGCCTGCCCACAAATTTCCGGTACTATCGTCGTAAAGGCTGAATATTAAATTATCGCCATGATAATGATCCGAGTGGTAAAGCTTGCTGAAGGTTTCGTTCCTGAAGTCAAACTTGTAGATGCCGGAGCCTTCAGTACCAAGATACATATACTTTTTTGGTTCGTTTTTATCCATTTTTATGGAATAAACAACTGCATCCAGTTTTGTTAAGGAGCCTTTACCCGAGAAATAGCCTGTGAATCTACCTGTTGAAGGATCGAGCAAATCAAGTCCGTTGTATCCCGAAATCCATATTTTTCCCCTGTAGTCCTCTGCGAAGGTGCGAACACTATTAATCGAAAAACAATCTTTAGATTGTTTAACCAGTTTGAAGTTGTTCAGGTACGGATTATATTTATCAATGCCTTTGCCGTGAGTACCAATCCACAAAATGCCTGTATCGTCGTAATACACTGTATGTGCTACATCAAGACTTATAGAGCTCCCATCAAAAGGATCATGCGAGTACACTCGAATATCTTCATTCAACTTGTTAAAGCAAATTAATCCGAAGCCGCTTGTAGCAAGCCAAAGATTATTCTGATCGTCTTCGGTAATATCGTTTATAAAATTCGTATTGAATTTTCTTCCAACTGCTTCTTCGAACCGTTTCTTATATATAACCAGTTCCCTTGTTATAAGATTAAATTTATTGAGACCATTTATAGAGCCAAACCACAAGTAACCTTCGCCGTCTTCATACATCTGCGATAACTGAATATCTTCGCCTGCGTTTTCGGATTCGTCAAAAAATATTCTCGCAAAAGAATCCTCTGAAGGATTGTATTCATAAATGCCGTCCATATTTGTAACAACACGCAGTACATTGTTGCTGTTTATGTGAATGAAACTTCTTATATCTCTTTCGTTGGTAGTTTGAACTTCTCCTTGTTCATAGAACCGGATTATATTGGTTTCACGGTTGTAGCGAAATATCCCGTCGCGAGTTGTAAACCATATAAAACTTCTAGCGTTTTCTTTTCGGCATGCTACGGAAATAATTGCGTTTGATAATTCGTTACGCTTCAGCGTCTTTGAAAAATTAATTCTTCTAAACGACTCGGAAAATTTATCGTATTGATTCAGTCCGTCGGAAGTAGCAATCCAAAGGAACCCGTTTTCATCTTCTGCAATATCGAATATCTGGCTGTTACTTATACTCGTTGTATCGCTGATATCCGATACGAATATTTTGAAACTATAGCCGTCATACCTGTTCAGTCCGTCATTTGTGCCGAACCACATGAAGCCGGTTTGATCTTTATGAATTGCGCGTACCGAAGATTGAGATAGCCCGTCATTGATAGTAATGTGCTCGAACCGAATGTCGGTTTTCAGCGCAAAAAGTATACTGCTTATTGAAATACTAATTAATGCTATTTGTCCGAGTTTTTTCATCCGGCTAATTATTTACAATAAATAGAATTTAGTGGGGATGATACATCCGCTGAAGTTTAGTGCTTAAGAATAAAATACAACTCAACTTAAAATTAGTATTAATTACGGTGACGACCAAATTCGATTAATTGATACTACCCGAATCAGGTTCATGGCGCTCGGCAATTTCTACATCCGATTAATGATTGAGTATCGGGTAAACATGAAAATATATATGTTTGGCTAATTATCAAGGTGCTTTACAGTATATAACTTTTTTTTCCTACAATTTAGAACTAATCGATTGATTGTCCGTCATATTAATACTACATTTTGGGAGATATCTTAAAACCGCGAGGAAAAATGAAATTATTATCCCGCCAGGAAGAAATGCTGCTTTTGGCTGTTTGGCGTTTACAGCATCAGGCATACGGCGTTTTAATACGCGACAAGCTTAAAGAAATTACCGGTAAAGAATGGGCTTACGGTGCAATTTTTACTATGCTCGACAGGCTGGTTATTAAAGAAATGCTTACATCTTACTTAGCCGACCCAACTCCTGAAAGGGGCGGAAGAAGCAAAAGAATTTACCGGCTTACAATTGACGGCAAAAAAGCGCTTGTCGAAATAAAGCAAATCGAAAAAGCGCTATGGGAAGGTATTGACGAATTAGGATTGGAATCAAAATGAAATTATTGAAGAAGCGTAACCCGCCGTTTATTGCCCAGTTTCTTTTGAAAAAATTCTTTCCCGACAAAGGGAGTTATACGACGCTTGGAGATCTTCAGGAATCTTTTAGCCATATAGCAAAAACAGCGGGATTATTTGAAGCAAAATGGTGGTACAGGAAGCAAACGGTACAAAGCATAGTACCTTTAATTAAATATTCAATTTATTGGGGGATGAACATGTTCTTAAATTATTTAAAGATGGGCGCAAGAAATATATTAAACGACAAATCATACTCAGCAATTAATCTTACCGGGTTGGTTATAGGTATAACTACATTTATTCTTATTTCATTTTACGTTTACAGCGAATTTACTTTTAATGATTTTCATACAAAAGGCGACAGAATATATAGAGTTAACAAAGTTTTTACACCCTTAGCCGGGAATAAAGAAAAACACCCGCTTACCTCTGGGAAAATGGCAGGGGCTATGGCTGCAAACTATCCTGAAATCGAAAAAACAGTGAGAATGGTTAATGATTATTCCGAGCTACTTATCAGGAAAAATCAAACCATTTTTGAGCTCGAAAATGTTTTGTTAACCGAACCAACGTTTTTTGAAATCTTTGATTTCCGTCTGCTTAAAGGCAATAAAAGCAGTGCTCTTGTTGAGCCAATGTCCATTGTACTTTCCGAAGATGCTGCATATAAACTTTTCGGAATTAATGATCCAACCGGGGAAACGCTTATTGGTTTGAATGGTAATAAATTTACTGTAACCGGGATTATAGAAAACGTTCCGGATAACACGCATATTACTTATGATGTTCTTTTGTCATGGTCTTCAACGGTTCCGGCTGTTGGACAAATGTCGAGGAAATGGTTAAACAATTGGCTCACGCAGGCTTTACACACATATCTTTTAGTGAAACCAAATACGGATATTCAGAACCTTGAAGAGAGCTTGCAGCAAATTATCACAGAACATTTGCCTCTGAAAAAAGATCAGTATCATTTATACTTACAGCCGTTGAATGATATCTACCTGGGTTCATCCGATCTGCTTTACAATAGAAAGAATAAAGCGGGCAATGAAGACTATGTTAGAATATTTTTGATTGCCGGTCTAATGATTCTTGGAATAGCATCATTTAATTTTGTTAATCTTACCGGCGCAAGATCATTAAGAAGAGCTAAGGAAGTTGGGGTTAGAAAAACATTAGGCGCATCAAAAAAACAAATAGTAAAACAGTTTTTGAGTGAAACTTTTTTAGTTACCTCTGTCGCATCTTTAATTGCTGCTCTTTTTGCAGCTTTACTGCTTCCGTATTTTAATCAGTTGACTAACAAAAACTATGAAATAGACTATATAGACCTTGTACTGTTTTTATTTTTAATTTCCGTGTGTATGAGTTTGATTTCGGGGAGCTATCCCGCCCTGCTGCTTTCTAATATAAAGCTAACCAAAACATTAAGAGGACAGCTCGTATTGAATAAATCCAGGGCTGTTGTGAGAAAATTAACAGTTGGATTTCAATTTGCTATATCGATGATATTAATTGCATCCGCAATTGTTGTTTACAGCCAGCTTGAATTTATATTAAATAAAAACGCGGGGTTTGAAAAAGACCGGGTTGTAGTAATGCCTATTGGTAAAACCGAAATCTCAAACAAAGCTAAGGTTTTCAAAAACGAACTGCTATCAAACCCCAATATAATCAGCGGAGCCGTTACTTCGCCGGTTCCCGGGCTTGGCACATTTAGCCAGGGCATATCTCCCGAAGGGAAACCGGAAGGGGAGGATTGGATTGCATCGGCGTTCAGAATTGATGATTATGATTTACCGGATACTTACGAAATGGAAATTGTAAGCGGCAGATATTTTTCCGAAGAATTTGCTACAGATACTACAAACGGAATTGTTATAAACGAAACTCTTGCTGAAAATCTGGGTTGGGGAAACGATGCAGTCGGTAAAAAGTTTGACGTAAGCGGTGAAGTTGAAAACGGAGTAGTTATAGGGGTTATAAAAGATTTTAGCATGACTTCTTTACATCACCCTGTTGAACCGCTATTTATTTATTACCAGCCGAGAGCGCAGAATCTTTCTCTTAAAGTAAGACCTGAAAACATAGCGTCAACCATGGAATTTATTAAGAAGACATGGGAAAAACACGATCCCGCATACCCTTTTGAATACGTTTTTCTTGATGAAACATTTGAGCGGCTATACGCTTCCGAACAAAAAATGATGAACATTTTTTCACTTTTTGCCGGGTTCGCGATTTTTGTCTCCTGCTTAGGTTTGCTCGGGCTAATTACATACTCTTCGCAAGTAAGGAAAAAGGAAATAGGAATAAGAAAGCTTTTGGGATCATCGTCATATTCAATAGTATTTTTATTGTCCAGGGAGTTCCTTGTTATAGTTTTCATATCGGTTTTGTTTTCGCTGCCGGTAACATATTTATTAATGAGTAACTGGCTGCAAAATTTTGCTTACAGGATAACTTTGGATATTTGGCTGTTCGTTCTTGCAGGCTTAATATCCGCGGGCTTAGCTCTAATAACATTATGCTACCAGTCCTTTAGAGCCGCAACAGCAAATCCTGTAAATTCATTGAGTACAGAGTAAGGGAAGGAGTTAGACGGAAAGGAGCTAAAATAAAGTCAGGGTTGTTATCTCCATGCACTGAATGCGGAAAAATTCTCTCGTATTCTAAAATCAATTCTAGATTTAGAACCGTCTACAAAAGCAATATTTGTTTTTATAAAACCTTCAGAGGAAGTTTAGCTATCTTCCTGTGGCTTGGCGGAAGAGATTAATGAAAACCTGTCTTATCTTCCTGACCCTCCGCCAACGATTCGGTAGAATTTTCGCAACAGTCAATTTATTCTATCTTCATCAAAGTTAAATGCTTATCAAGAATTTCCGATTCTACAAACTTGTCTAAATAATTGGGGCCGCCCTGCGATTCTCTAACATTATAAAGATTTAATTTATCCTCTGTTTTTTCCCAGTGAAAAAGAATTGAATTTTTCACTTTTTTATCTATTTCCAAAAGCAGAACAATATCGAATTTTGTCGGCAAACCAACACCCTTAATTGGAATACTATATTTATTATAATTTCCAATTCCGCTAAAACTGCCGTTTGTTGAAAATGTTACTTTAACTGTTGTATCCGGTTCGGCAACGTAATCACCGGTTAAAAACATATCATTGATTAAGTGGTCAACGCCGTTTCTCACATTGTATTTTTTTTCTAGGGCTATATAATAAAGCGTTGTATCCTTATTGCTATGCACCAGCTTAGTCTCATTGCCATCATCAGTTACGTAGATTAAAGATTCATTACCATCCAAATCAATAACTTCGATCGTGTCGCGGTTTTTAATTTTGTAATCTCTTTTAATTCCTTCGTATAATGTTCTAAAGAAGATTGGTTTCGGGGACTTTTCAATACTTATTTGAATGTTATTATATCTTATCTTCAGGTCAACGGGAGTTTTACAATTCATCAGTTCATTATAATAATCATATTCGATCCACGTGTTATAGAAACCGGGATTTAATTTTGCTTCTTCCTGGGTAAAAGTTAAAACCGGTAAAAATGCGATAGTGATTAAACATATAACTTTATTCATATTGCCCTCATCTTATTATCTATATCCGGAATATATTGATTTACTGGTAATACCTCCGTTCCGTGGTTTCACAAATCAATTTATCAGCTCCAAATGTTTTCTCAATGGATGAAGTTTACCAAAAGGTAAAGAGGGTGTGTGATAATTATTTTTAAGGAGAAATCGTTTCGTTTCCAGTTTCAACTCGTAACCAAATTCATCGGGCGCCCTATTTTCACACACCTTCCAAAGTAGTTTGCTAAGCAGCTGAACCGTAGTATACCAATTATGAATAACAAATACCATAATCACGTGTAATTACTTTAATACAATAAAAGAATAATGATTAAAGTCAATACCCACGGCAACGGTAACAACTAATATCAACTGCATAATAATCGGCAACGGTTGCTGAAAAAATGTTGTTGCCAATTACATCCGGCAATCGTAATTTTTGCCCGATCAAAAAAAGGAAGAGAATGGAATTTTATAACGATCCTAAAAAAGTTGACGAATACGAAAAAATGTGCAATGAATATGATGGTTCGGAATTGTACGAAGTTTTGTCAAAACATCTGAAAGAAAATTCCACCTTGCTGGAGTTAGGGTGCGGCCCCGGAAATGATATTCCATATTTACGTAACCATTATTCGGTTACAGGATCGGATTTGTCCGATGAATTTCTTAAACGCTGCAAAGAGAGATTCAATGATATACAGTTCATTAAACTTGACGCTGTATCAATCAATATGAAGGAAACCTTTGATTGCGTATTTTCGAATAAGGTACTTCATCACTTAACTTTGGAAGAGCTTGAAAAATCATTGAAGAGGCAGCAGAGCATTATAAAGCCGAAAGGAATTTTTGCGCATACTTTCTGGATTGGCGATAAAGAATTTACAATGGAAGGCATGTTGTTTGTTTTCCATAACCGCGAAAGACTAATCCAATTAATTTCAAAATATTTTACAATCCTCGAGACATACGATTACAAAGAATTTGAGGATGGCGACTCAATATTTGTAATTGCACAGAACGACAGGTAAAATATCATTATTTCACAAGAATTGAATTTTAATAGTGGAAGAGGATTTTTCAATTCATATTTTATGTTCTGAAAAATTTACTTAAACTGATTCATTATTTAGAAACTTCTTAGATATTATGCCACTTTCAAACCGAGGCTTAAAAACACTAATTTTTAGAATAACACATTATCGTAATTTAGATTTCACTTTGCAGTATGGTTTGTTTTGTCCTAACTCAAATAAAGCTAATAAAAATTATATCAATATTGGTATTGAACAATTAATTAGAGACAGAGGTAATACAGATGTAAAGGTTGACCCCTTTGGTGTTTTAAATGATTATGTACCTTTTTATTTTGCTCCTAGATCTCCGATGTTGTATTCAATTAGTAAAGGAAACGTACCTAACTTTAAAGGTAAGCAATCTGATATAATATATATTGTAAGTACAATTGAAACTATACATAAAAATAATCTTAAGTTTGCTTTTACAAATAGGCATGCGTTTGTTGCTTATTCGAATCATTTCAATAAAATAGATGATCTTGAAAACATTGATTGGGAAATCATGAATGCAAAATATTGGAATAATACTGCTGATGATAATGATCGAATGACAAGAAGAATGGCTGAATTTCTAGTCTACCACTTTGTTCCAGTAAATTGTATATTAGCAATAGCTACTTACAACCAAAAAGTCCTAGATTATGTTAATCAATTAAAAAAGGAATTCAATTTAGATATTGATTGTGGAATCAAATCGGACTGGTATTTTTAAAATGGTTGAATTTATTAGAGAAGGAAATATAATTGAAGCTGATGTTGAAGCACTTGTGAATACTGTAAATACAGAAGGAGTTATGGGTGCTGGGATAGCATTGCAGTTTAAAAAAGCCTTTAAAGAAAACTTTAAAGAATATGAAAAAGCTGCTAAAGAAAATAGAATTGAAGTGGGAAGTATTTTTGTCACAGAGACCGGGAAGTTTACTAATCCTAAGTATATTATTAATTTTCCTACAAAGAAACATTGGCGTTATCCATCCAAGTTAGAATGGATTGAAGAAGGATTAATTAAACTAAGAAACTTCGTAATTCATAATAAAATAAAATCTTTAGCAATTCCACCTTTAGGTTGTGGAAATGGTAAGTTAGATTGGAATGATGTAAAACCACTTATTTTGGATGCTGTTAAAGATATCGTTGATATAAATGTTATAATCTTTGAGCCATCAGATTTTGCTTATCAGAAAACTTCAAAAAAAACGGTTACAAAAAAACCAAAATTAACTTCTGTGCGTTCAATGGTTTTAGCTCTTCTGAACAGATATAAAATTTTGGGTTATGAACTAACGTTGTTAGAAGCTCAAAAACTTTCTTACTTTCTTCAAAGATTTGGTGAGCCTTTAAATTTAGATTTTGAAAAAGGTAAATATGGTCCTTATTCTCAAAAATTAGTTCATGTTCTACATGATATGGATGGTCATTATCTAAAAGGGATGAAACAAAAAACAGCCAAACCGTTAGATAAAATTTCGGTTACTGAAAACGAATTAGACAATGTACATGATTTCATTGAAAAGAATTGTACTAACGAACAAAAAGAAAGATTGAAAGAAGTTTATAATTTGATTGAAGGTTTTGAATCACCTCTGGGAATGGAGTTGTTGGCTACTGTCGATTTTATTTATAAAGATAATCCTGAAGTTTCATCGGACAATCTTCAAAAAGAAATTTTCGATTGGAGTGAGAGAAAAAAGAGATTGTTAAAACATGATTTTATAAATATTGCGCTAAATCGTCTTAAGGAATTTTCATCTACACTTTATTCTTTCTAATCTTCCCATCAACCCATTTCTCAAAATTGAAGTAGTCCAGCGAATCGTTTTTTTCTTTGTTTCTGCAAATAGTTTTTTCTTTAGTTTGCTAAAAAGTACCAGGTGTTTTTCAGACTGCGAAACAATTAGTTTTGCAAAGCACCTTTTATATCAATTTTCGGTAAGTTTGACTTGCATGCTAATTACCACTATATTGCATGCAGGAGGAAAAATGCCAACGCTACAAGTTAGAGATTTACCAAAGGACATCTATATTAGCCTTAAGATGGCGGCTAGTAAAGAAAATAGAAGTATTGCACAGCAGACTATTATTTTACTAAAAGAAGCCCTTGGATTACACAAAAACAATAAACTGAAAAGACAAGCGCTTCTCGAAAAGATTTGCCAGAAGGATTATCCACCATCTGATAAGATTGATAGCATTTTACTAATACGCGAAGACCGTGAAAGATGATCGCAGTACTGGATGCATCAGCGGCTATAGATGTTTTGCTCAGGAAGGGCGATGTTAATTTTTTACTCAGTAACATAAAAGCTGCTGATATCGTGATAGCTCCGGAAATTTACATTTCTGAAATTTCCAACGCTGCCTGGAAGTATAACAAGCTTGCTAATTTCTCACGCGAAGAATCAATAAGCCTTGCGGAGGATGGAATTCATCTAATTGACAAATATATTCCGGTGATAGAATTGTGGAAAGAAGCTTTAAGGGAATCAATGAATTTTAATCATCCAGTTTATGATTTTCTATATGTTATATGTGCACGAAGAAATGACGCTATCTTATTGACAAAAGACGTTAAGATGAAAAAAATCTCTAAAAAATTGAAGATCAGAATATTATGAACAAATTTATATAAGCTCATTTCAGACAACGTCTTTTTAACAATCATTTTTACTATTTCAGTATCCCATTAGTTCATTGTAGAGAATTATAGTTACCCAAATTCTCAGCGCTGGTTTCCAGCATGTTCGTACAAATGATATTTTTTTTGATCCTCGCAAAATTCTGGTTGAGCCAAGTTTTATGTGTACAACATGTCGGGCGAAAATCATACGCATCACACTTGTCAGTGTACAAACTGTCAATCTGTAATAAACTTTATTGAAGCGGAACCAAGTGAAGAGCCCGTAATTTTCTATGCTGAAAAGCGCTCACATTGCACAGGATCAGCCGAGGATGAAAGAGATCTTGTTCCCTATTATTTCCCCGATGCGTATATCTAAGTAACTCGTTTCTTAACAGCGGAAGCGAAAAATTATTTTTACCCCCAATTCAGGCACATCAGGTTTTTTCTTGATGTTCCTCTTTTTATTTTAACTGTCAGCACAGTAATGAGAATGTT
The DNA here is from genome assembly GCA_028280855.1 of Melioribacteraceae bacterium. Taxonomy (GTDB): domain Bacteria; phylum Bacteroidota; class Ignavibacteria; order Ignavibacteriales; family Melioribacteraceae; genus PGYT01. Next base: position 3,406 of record JANQLA010000240.1, on the reverse strand, counting down.
TCTTCGTTGATATTTCTTTATCTATAGCCGGTATTAAATAAAGTTCGTCTTTGATTAGCTTATCACTGTTAATTAGCATTTAGAAACATCTTTTATACAACTTGTTTTGAGTTACAAATCAATTTTCTACTTAAATTAATTCCAATTAACGTAATTTTATTTTTTGAATTCTGCTCTTACTCACTGCAATTATAATATAATCTAATTAAAAAAATTAGATAGTAGATATTTAAAATAAGCATTTGTTTTCCCCCAAATTTAGAGACATACTAAATAATGTTTTTAATAAATATTTAAATTAGAATTGAAAAATAAAATAATACTTTTTCAATAGCTGCTCAGGATACATGGATTTATGAAGAATAATATTAATATCGCCTTAATCTTAATATTGATTATTTACGGATGTAATTCAAATCAAATTCGTGAAATAAAATCACCGTTAAAGACTTATCCTACTGGCGCAAATTCCAGGTCATTTATAAAGTTTGATTATGCCAATGATTCATTATTGATTAATTACACAGTACATCCGCACCACAATAATAACGTGCCTTATATCTACTCGTTAATCGAAGTATTCAATAAAGAAAAAAAATTAATAAAAAGAAAAGAATTATCAGAAAATGACACTAATAGCGTTAGTAACATATTCTCTGAGCAAAACTTTAGTTATGACACAATTTATGTAAAACACTGGGGCTATTTTTTCGAGTTTGTTCCTGATACAACTGGTGGTTTTGATTCTAAAAAAGTAATTGCCTATGCAACTCCAATTAGGGAAATGAAGTTCCCAGAGGAGAATAATAAATCCAATAAAATAAACTAAATCTGGAGGTACTATGAAACTAAAAACATCCGCAATATTAATTTTACTTACTGCTTCATTGGTACTTGGAAGCATCGTTTGGGATGATATTGTTACACAATATTCGAGCGATGGCAACTTATCGGCTAGCGTATATGCAGAGCTTGATGCAAACCATATAAAACGCGACAGTTATAATTATACTGCAAATGCTGATTTTTCCTGTTTTGCAGAAGCCGTTCCCGTAGGTACAACGGCTTATTACCAGTGGATTGTCAGTATTACAAATCAAACAACTGGAACTAATCCTCTTCCATCTCTTGGAAGTGGTTGGCAAAATTCTTTTAATGGATCAGCCAGTACTTCCGTAGCTGGTAGCAGAACTGGCGATATAAATATTTTTGCTAAATGCTCAATATCCCTTCCGGGTTCATATGTGAGTGCTATAATAGATCACACAGTTTATAGTGCAGGAAATATTTTTTAACTTGTAAAACTCCTTAGTTACTCATTAAAAGGTGCCATTCCCTGGAACAAGGCGCCTTTTTTATTTAACCAGCAACATCTTGCGTGTAAACTGGTATCCTTTCTTTGAAACCTCACTATTTATCTCAACATGTAATAGATAAATGCCAGAAGCCAAATGGCCTGCATCCCATGTAACCGAATGATAACCAGCATGTTTGCTCTGATTATTAATCAGCCGCTCAACTTCCTGCCCAAGAATGTTGTAAATACTTAGAGTAATAGTTGATTCTTCCGGCAAACTAAAATTAATGGTAGTAGATGGATTAAACGGGTTCGGGTAGTTTTGATGAAAGACAAACTCCCGTGGAATCATTTCATTGGATTCATCAATGGAGGTTATATTTTCAACTACTACATATGCATAGCCGGAGACAGTTTCGCTAATATCACTAACTTCCACAGTAATAATTCCCGGAGTATCACCAACTGCAAGCCTACCTGTGCTGTCAATTGAACCCCCGTCGCTTGCCCATATAAACTTGGGGAAAACTTCAAAACCGTTCTCATCGTAAGCTAGTGCAGAAAAACGAATTTCGCTGTTAACATCTGTTGTTATACTATCCGGTGACACAATTAAAATGTCAGGAATCCGTGGATTGTTTTTTACACTTAGTAAAGCGCTAGCGGTTAAATTTGCAGTCGACGAATAAGCTTCAATCGTTACAATCTGTTCCTCATCCGGAGCAATATAAATCCCGCTTGAATCTATTAAACCTGCCGAGGCGCTCCATTCAATTGAGTACTGTCCTGCAAAGTCATTATTGAACTGATCAAGCGTAGAAATTTTCATCTGCAAAGTATCTCCTACTTCGATAGCTAGCGAATCATGAGTAATGATTAGTTGAGTTAATTCAGGAGAGTAATTGAGAATGTAAAAAGAATCAACTGCCGCCAAATTCGTGTTATTTAACGAGTGCGCAAAAACTCCAACTTTATTGTTAAAATTATCTCCGGCATCAGCCGGCACATCAAATTTCAAATAATAGTGGGTAAATGTAGAATCCGACAAATCAAATGTTTGAGATTCGCCATTTACCAGCCAACCCTGTTCATCAATAAAGTTAACCTGTACTTCGTCATTCGATATGGCATAGTTACCAATGGAAATTCTCATCGAATCCGATCTTCCTGAAGGAGTTCGAACAGTATCTCCCAGAGCATCTACAATCAACGAAACCGGATCAGTAAGCCAGGAGCTATAATTGACGTATCCTTGGAAGTCATCAGGAGATGGTCCGTTTTCGCTACCCCAATAGTTATTATCAACATTAACAGGTAAAGAGGGATTGTCATTAAATACCGCGAGCCCACGATTATCATAAATATTATTGCCTAATATTACTGCATTTGATCCATTGAATAAACCAATTGCTGCTCCATTGTTTTCCGCAAGGTCATTGCCATCAATTGATGCATTAGTGTTACTCAGATGTATGCCGGTAAATTCATCGGTGCTTTTGTAAATCTTGTTTTTTGATATGATGAGATTATCACATTCTTCAGATTTTATTGCAGTTCCATTGGTATAAAAAGAATTAAATTCAACTCTATTTTCATTCGATTGACCACTTAAAGAAACTCCGACCTTTGAATTATATATCTCATTGGCTATAATATTCACTTTACTATAACATGAATAAGATATAATAGCTTCCCTCAAATTGTTTAATTTAATTTCATTCCCACTGATAGTATTTACCGAGTTGGCTGAATAGTCCGATGTAACAACTATTGCGGCACCCCCAATCCTTGCAAATTTGTTTTTATCTTTAATCGTAATATTGCTCGAGTTCTCCGTAAAAATACCAGTCCCTCCAATATCATAAATCTCATTTCTCAGGATTTTTATTTTGTCTCCGTTTTTTATATTGATGCCATCAAGCAGGCTGTTCTTAATTAAATTACCACTAATCTCAGCATCACTCACATTTTTTATATTAATGCTCATTAAAAAGTTCTTTTTTATTTCATGTCCGTTCAGCGGACCCATATCCTTTTCCGTAGCAATTTTGAAATCAGATAATTTATTATTGATTACTTTGGAATGCTCACAATCGTAAAGGTTTAGAT
>JANQLA010000212.1 GCA_028280855.1 Melioribacteraceae bacterium | reverse complement strand
CTCAAACCTTTGTTGATAAACATAAATCCAAAGTTGATTACGAAATGAATATTCATTTTAGCGATAAAGTAAATTTGTACGTTGTTCAGCTTCCGCCGTTCAGAACACGAAGTGAAGCAGAAGCCGTTAGAAACGATCTCTGGAAGATTGAGGAGTTCAAAGATGCATTTATAGTTCCGTAGACTAAATTCTTAAAATTTTTCTCTGCGATTTGACTACACTTATATCGCTAAATAATTTATATTGGCAATGAATTGAAATTCACTTCTATTTTTAGTATCTAATGTAAAAACAAAAACTAAATAAAGGAGAAATAGGAATTGGCTTTTTCACTAAATAAAGCACAGTTGATAGGTAATTTAGGACAAGACGCTGAACACAGGTTTACTACAAATAATGTTTCCGTTACTTCATTTACACTTGCTACTACCAATAGCTATAAAGGCAAAGACGGCAATTGGGTTAATGAAACTACCTGGCATAATGTTGTTGCTTACGGACTTTCCGATTTTTATAAAGATGCTTTGAGAAAGGGTAAAAAAGTTTACATCGAAGGAAGAATCGCAAAAAGGGATTATACCGATAGGGAAGGAATAAAGCGTTACGTAACCGAAATTGTAGCCGACAGGTACGGTGGCATAATTCCGCTCGATCCCCGTGAAAGCTCCGGCGCTTCGTATCAAACTCAAACTGCACCGGCCGAAAGTAACGGTGGTGAATCTATTTCAACAGCGCCGCCTATTGAAAATAATCCGGAAGAAGATTTACCGTTCTAGATTAATTGTGTTGTTGAATACAAAGAGGTTTTACAAAATATTTGGAAATTGACTGGTTCTATAAATTAGGACTTCTTCTGGTTACACTGATTTTTTCAGCTTTTTTTTCGGGTTCTGAGGTAGCACTTTTTTCTCTTGAGAAAAGAAAAATTGAAAGCCTAAAGAACGACAATATTTTATTTGACTATATTTTTCAGCTTCTCTCGGCTCCTCGAAGACTCCTGGTTACGATTTTACTGGGCAACACGATATTTAATGTAGCCGCATCAATTCTTTCGGTTACAATCGCTTTAAGAATCGCAGAGATATACGCAATTCCTGTTGACCTAGTATTAATTATACAGATTATTTTGCTTACAATTCTGATACTAATTTTAGGAGAGGTAACTCCTAAAATCATTGCATCAAAGCACCCGTTGACGTTCGCTAAAATAATTGTAATACCTCTTTACTGGGTTGGCGTCCTGGTCTTCCCGGTTGCAAAGGTATTGACGGACCTAATTAAGGTTTCGACATCGAAGCTTAAGTTTGATAAATCAAAAACAGTAATTCTTTCATCGGAGATTTCTGAACTGGCAGAACTTGGTGCGGAGAAAGGAACATTAGAGGGCGGTGAACAAGAGATTATTCACGGGCTGGTTTCATTTAAATCGGTTATGGCCCGTGAAATTATGACCCCCAGGGTTGATATAATCGGGATACCGTTAACTGCAAATTACGATGAAGTAATTGAGATAATTACAAGTTCAGGCCATTCACGGTTACCGCTTTACAAAGATAATGTTGATAATATCCTGGGTGTAATTTATGCAAAAGATTTATTACCTTTTGTTGGCAACGACCAGCTAAAAAGAAAATTGTTTTTACGCAAGATTGCGCGTAAAGCAATGTTCATACCCGAAACAAAATTGATTAACGAGCTGCTGCAGGAATTCAGGGAAGCGAACTTGCATATGGGAATTGTTGTGGATGAGTACGGCGGAACATCAGGGCTTATTTCGCTTGAAGACATACTTGAAGAAATAGTAGGCGAAATCCGCGATGAATATGATACTGAAGAAAACGAAATTAAAAAGATTAGTGATAATACATATATAATTCTCGGGAAAGTACCGATCGATGAATTAAACGAGACGCTCGAACGTGATTTTAGTTCTGAAAATGATGACTATGATACTCTCGGCGGGTTCATATTTAATCACTCCGGTTCCATTCCCGAAGAAGGCTATCAATTTGAATTGGATGATTGCAAGTTTACCGTTGTTGAAGTAGATAGCAATCGAATAAACAAAGTCCGTGTGGAAATTCTTGCTAAAGGTGCCGAGTGATAAGGAAGGGATGCTTCTTGCGCACTGCAGGTTTGCTTATCATATTTGCCGGAATAGCGGTTTACCTATTCGATAAATACGGGAGAGAATTTTATGAGACGTCTAAAGAAAGAATTTATAATGAGTTTATTTCCGAATTAGAGAATAAAATATTTGACGCTGCATCCGTTTCAATAAGCGATTCCATTAAGAATAATTTCAGGGATAAGCTTGCATCCTTAAAGGAAATGGATTTGCAAAGTTCAAAAAAGGATATTAACAAGGCCTTGACGGATATAAAAAATTACATTGACAGTAATTCTAATAAAATAAAAAACTTCGATGAGATATTAAAAATGATAAAAGACTATGAACAAGCAGAAAAAAACTGATATCAAAGTAGGCGTAACAGTTGTAGTTGGAACCGTATTGCTAATATGGGTTTTAGGTTGGGCGAAAAATGTTTCTTTCACCGACAACCACAACACTGTGAAAGTTAAGTTTAATTCAACATCAGGACTAAGCGATGGTGATTTAATTACGGTAAACGGCGTTAAAGCTGGTTATGTACAGTCGATTCAGCTTGTTGATAATTTTCCTCTCCTGGAATTAAAAATCGACAGGAACGTATCTCTAAAAAGCGATGCGAAGTTTTCAATTATGATGCTCGATTTAATGGGCGGCAAGAAAATAGAGATTTTTCCCGGAAACGAATCTACATTATTAAATCTTGATGAAATGCACACAGGTGAATTTGTAGGGGATATAGCAACCGCAATGGCAGCCTTAAGCAGTGTTCAAGGCGATATAGTTACATTGATAAAGGAAGTGCGTAGCGCGGTCACAAAAATTAATTCAAGTTATTTATCGGATGATTTCATTAGTAACGTGACAAGCGGTTTAAACAATCTTAACTCTCTGCTAACTGAAACTACGAAAGTGTTAAAAGCCAATAAAGGCAATGTTGCTGACTTAATAGCCAATACCAATTCGCTCGTAAAGCAAAGCAGTAAACTAATCGATGAAAATGAAAAAGGGATAGAAACCGGTATAAATGGGTTAAACGAATTGCTGTCTAATTCGAACAAACTGGTAAAACGTATTGATATGTTTGTTGAAGAAACAGTTGAACAGGAAAATAATCTCGGCAAGGCTATGTATGATGAAAAAATGTTGGAAGATTTAAAGAAAACACTGTCAGCAACAAATGAACTGCTGAAAATATTACTCGAACAAATTAAAGACGAGGGCATAAACGTAGATGCGAATATTTTCTAACCTTACAATCGTATTCACAGTAATATCTATCTTTAGTACTGCATCAGTTGCTTCCAGATATCCGGTGCATAGCAAAAATGCAATGGTTGTAAGCGAAAGCTCTTACGCTAGCGATGTGGGCATTGACATTCTTAAAAAAGGTGGTAACGCGATTGATGCGGCTGTAGCAACAGCTTTTACATTAGCAGTCACTTATCCGGAAGCAGGTAACATCGGGGGCGGGGGATTTATGGTAATCCATTTTGCCGACGGAAGCAATACTACAATCGACTTCCGCGAACGAGCACCGCTAAAAGCATTTGCCGAAATGTTTCTTGATGACGAAGGAAACTTCGATATGAACTTAAGCACTCGTGGATGGACTGCATCAGGCGTACCAGGAAGCGTGGCCGGCTTGTTATATGCGCTTGATAAATACGGCACGATGAAGTTGTCGGAAGTTATTCAACCGGCTATTGATTTAGCCGAAAAGGGTTTCGCTTTGTCCTACGGTATGGCAAGGCTATTGAACGCATATTGTGATAGGTTTAAGGAGTATCCTTCCACTGGTAACATTTTTGTAAAAGCGGATGGAGATTTTGAAGAAGGCGACGTAATTATTCAGAAAGATCTTGCTGAAACATTGATGCTTATAAAAGAAAACGGACGCGATGGTTTCTACAAAGGAAAAGTTGCCGATTTAATAGTAGAACAAATGCAGTCCAACAGCGGCTACTTTACTCACGAAGACCTTGAATCATACGAACCCGTGGAACGCGCTGCTGTAACGGGTTCTTACAAAGGGCATAAAGTTATTTCAATGGGGCCTGCCTCCTCAGGTGGTATCTCAATTTTACAGGCGCTTAACGCACTGGAGTATTTACCTATCAATGAATCAGTGTGGGGTGGCAGTAAATACGTTCACACGGTTTCAGAGGTACTTAAATATGTTTATGCAAACCGCGCCTTTCATATTGGTGATCCGGCTTTTCACCCGGTACCGATTGAGGAACTTACTGCTAAGGAATATGGAAAACAAATTGCTTCTCGTGTCAGTCTGGATACTGCCATAGCATCGCAAAATATCTCGCACCAAATATTTGAACACGTCGAAAGCGATGAAACAACTCATTTCAGTGTAATCGATGAAATTGGAAACGCAGTATCTGTTACTACAACTATTAACGGTTTGTTCGGTAATAAAATTGTTGTTGACGGGGCCGGCTTTTTTCTGAATAACGAAATGGACGACTTTAGCGCTAAGCCAGGCTCGCCCAACAGCGACGGGCTACTAGGTAACATGGCGAATTCCATAGAACCGGGGAAACGTATGTTGAGTTCTATGACACCGACTATTGTGCTCAAAGACGACAAGCCTTTCATAATCATCGGTGCACGGGGAGGCAGCACAATTATTACAACGGTCCTCCAGGTTATAATGAATGTTATCGAATTCAAAATGAACATTCAGCAGGCGATTGATGCACCGCGATTTCATCATCAATGGATGCCTGATGAGATTCAACATGAAAAGTTTTCGCTGTCACAGGATGTTAAAAATAACCTGGAACAATTGGGTCACAATATAGGGCGACTCCGAACACTCGGCAAAGCAATAGGTATTGAGGTGGACTATGAAAACGGGGTAATTTACGGCGGTACGGATTCGCGAGGTGAAGGAAAGGCATCGGGATATTGAAATGGTACTTGGATTAGGAATAGATATCATTGAAATAACAAGAATTGAAAAAAGTATTACTAAGTTTGGCGACCAGTTCCTCAACAAAGTTTTTACAAAAAGCGAAATTGAGTATTGCAATCCTAAGTCAAATAAATACCAGCATTACGCTGCACGATTCGCTGCAAAGGAAGCTATTGCCAAAGCTATGTCGTATTCCGGCGAGGAAGGTTTCAGTTGGCATGATATAGAAATTTACAATGAATCGAACGGTCTTCCGAAAGTAAAACTTTTTAACAAAATGAAGAATATTCTCGGAAATGATAAGCAAATACTGATCTCAATGAGCCACTCTGATAATTATGTATCATGCGCTGCTATCCTACAAAGTGCAGGATAATAAATCATAAATAACAAGCATCAAAATTCAAAAATCAAAATTTCAAACTCCGTAGATTTACCGGCTGCTTGAATAATTCATATGAAACTGCGGAGAAGAATATCTCAAACTTCATAAGCTTTTAAGGTTGTTTGCCATCGTGATCATTAGAGTTTGGTTGCTGATAATTATGATTTGATTTTTATTTTAAATTTGCCATTTGTGTTTTGTAATTTACTGCGCTTTGCAGCTTTCTAGTAGTTTCTGAACTTTCTAATTATATTTGCGTTTTGAAATTAGACTTTATATCCTGGATAGGAAGGAAATTTTTGTGAACGATAAAAGAGTGATTGTTGCAATGAGCGGTGGTGTTGATTCGTCGGTAGCCGCAGCATTGCTTCATAACGAAGGCTACGATGTAATAGGTATTACAATGAAAACCTGGGGCTTTATGGAGGTCGGCGGGGCCCCGAAACATGAATCCGGCTGTTGCTCGCTGGATGCTGTTTTCGATGCGAAAAATGTGGCTGCTAAATTCGGCATACCGCACTATACTGTTGAT
>JANQLA010000208.1 GCA_028280855.1 Melioribacteraceae bacterium | reverse complement strand
ACTACTATCATTATTCACCTACTGCTATTGATAATTTTAAATATGAATTTAATTATATTGGCGCTCTACTACAATCAATTGTTTATAAGAAAGATTATTATGCTTTTTAACCAATTAAGAGAAATATTATCCGAACGAATTCTTACAATCGATGGTGCAATGGGCACAATGATACAGCACCATCAATTAACCGAAGAAGACTTCAGAGGAGAGTCGTTCAAAGATCACCCGAAAGAATTAAAAGGTAATAACGACCTACTATCATTAACTCAACCGGAGATAATAAAAAGTATCCACAAAGAATATCTAGAAACCGGCGCAGATATAATTGAAACAAATACATTCAGCGCAACTTCGATTACGCAAGCCGACTATGATACTCAAGACTACGCTTATAAGATAAATTTCGAATCAGCCCGATTAGCTAAAGAAGCCGCAAATGAATATTCAATGATGCAGCCTAACAAACCGCGCTTTGTTGCCGGGGCGCTCGGACCAACTAACAAAACACTGTCCATTTCACCCGATGTAAATGATCCCGGATTCCGTTCAATTACCTTCGACGAAATGAAAAAATCATATTTTGAAGCGGCAAAAGGATTGATGGACGGCGGCGCAGATATTCTATTAGTTGAAACAATTTTTGACACTCTTAACGGCAAAGCTGCCCTCGTTGCTATTCAGGAGCTTTTTATTGAATCTTCTAAACAGTTACCCGTAATGATTTCCGGGACGATTGTTGACCAAAGCGGTCGTACTTTGTCGGGTCAAACGACTGAAGCGTTTTGGTATTCTGTAAGACATATGCCGAATCTTTTAAGTGTTGGATTAAATTGTGCGCTTGGTCCAAAACAAATGCGATCGTTTGTTTACGACTTGGCTAAAGTTGCTGATGTACCAATAAGCCTTTATCCGAATGCCGGGTTACCTAATGAGTTCGGCGGTTACGATGAATCACCGGAATCAATGAGCCAAGTTCTTTCGCAATTTGCCGAAGAAGGACTGTTTAATATTATCGGCGGCTGTTGCGGCACAACCCCTGATCATATCAGAGAGTTTGCAAAAATAGCAGGAAAGTTTTCGCCCAGAGCAATTCCTTCTATTGTGCGATTAACAAGATTGAGTGGTCTGGAACCACTGGTATTTAGAGAAGATTCCAACTTCATAAATGTGGGGGAACGTACTAATGTAACAGGTTCCGCAAAATTCGCACGATTAATAAAAGAAGAAAATTACGAGGAAGCTTTAAGTGTTGCCCGTAGCCAGGTAGAAGGCGGTGCACAGATCATCGATATAAATATGGACGAGGCTTTGATCGATTCCGAAGCAGCTATGGTAAAGTTTCTAAACCTTGTTGCAACTGAACCCGATATCGCAAAACTGCCGATTATGCTGGATTCTTCCAAGTGGTCTGTTATAGAAGAAGGTTTAAAATGTCTTCAGGGGAAAGGAATAATAAATTCTATCTCTTTGAAAGAAGGCGAAGAAATATTTCGCGAACACGCCGGTATAGCTGCAAAGTATGGCGCTGCCGTTATTGTTATGGCATTCGACGAAAATGGTCAGGCTGATACATATGAAAGAAAAGTCGAAATTTGTGAAAGAGCTTATAAAATTTTAACGGAAGATTTTCACTTTCCTCCTGAAGATATAATTTTTGATCCTAACATTTTTGCTGTTGCAACCGGGATTGATGAACATAACAACTACGCCGTAAACTTTATAGAAGCTGTCCGGTGGATTAAACAAAACCTGCCGTACGCAAAAGTTTCAGGCGGAGTCAGCAACGTCTCGTTTTCTTTCCGGGGGAATAATACTGTACGCGAAGCAATGCACTCAGCGTTTCTATTTCATGCTGTAAAAGCGGGAATGGACATGGGGATTGTGAATGCAGGTCAACTGGAAGTTTACGAGGAAATTCCAAATGATCTTCTTAAAAAAGTTGAGGATGTATTATTAAATCGCACTCTGGATGCAACTGAAAAACTTGTTGAATATGCTGAAGTGGTAAAAGGGAGTGGCAAGAAGAAATCCGAAGATCTCGAGTGGCGGAATAGCTCGGTAGAGGAACGATTAAAGCACTCGTTAATAAAAGGCATCGTAGAATATGTAGAAGAAGACACAGAAGAAGCCCGCCGAAAATATTCGAGCGCTTTGGAAGTAATAGAGGCTCCCTTAATGGATGGGATGAATGTTGTTGGAGACCTGTTCGGTTCGGGCAAAATGTTTCTCCCGCAAGTTGTTAAGAGCGCACGGGTAATGAAAAAGTCTGTAGCATATCTCGTTCCTTTTATTGAAGAAGAAAAAAAGAACTTCGGCGGCCCTACTAACGCGGGAACGATTTTGCTTGCAACCGTAAAAGGCGATGTACATGATATTGGCAAAAACATTGTCGGGGTTGTACTTGGCTGCAATAACTATGATGTAATTGATCTGGGGGTTATGGTACCGTCGGATAAAATTCTTTCCACGGCTGTTGAAAAGGGAGCTGATATTATTGGATTAAGCGGGCTCATAACACCCTCGCTGGATGAAATGGTTCATATAGCATCCGAAATGAATCGAATGAACCTTGATATTCCTTTGTTAATCGGCGGCGCCACGACATCGCGTATTCATACCGCGGTTAAAATTGCGCCTGCATTTGAAGGCTCAACCGTACATGTGCTGGATGCTTCCAAAAGCGTATCGGTTGCCGGTAATTTGATCAGTACTGAAAATAGAGATAAATTTTCCAAAACTATTAAAGCTGAGTACGAAGAGCTCAAAAGAGCGCACGAGAATCGTCAGCAGAATAAGGAATACGTTTCAATCACTCAGGCAAGAGAAAATCGACTAAAGATTGACTGGAATCAGGCTAAAATTGTTAAACCTGCTAAGCCCGGTGCAGATACGATAATTAATTTCCCTTTACAAGAAATCCGGGAATACATTGATTGGACGCCGTTCTTCATCACCTGGGAAATGAAAGGCAAATATCCTGCTATTTTTGAAGATGAGCAATTTGGCTCCGAAGCTAGAAAATTATATAAGGATGCAAATAAGCTACTCGATTGTGTAATTGCAGACAGCGCTCTTTCCGCAAACGCGATCTTAGGAGTATTCCCGGCAAATTCAGGCGGTGACGACATCATCATTTATGAAGATGATAACAGAGCAGTCCAAAAAGGCAAATTGCACACATTGCGTCAGCAAACGAAACGAGCTGGTTCAACTCCAAACTTAGCATTGGCGGATTATATAGCTCCGTTAGATTCGGGACTAAATGATTATATAGGAATGTTTGCAGTTACAGCCGGAATAGGGATTGAAAGGCTTATTGAAAAGTTCGAATCAGAGCATGACGATTACAATTCGATTATGATCAAAGCAATCGCCGATAGATTGGCCGAAGCCTTCGCAGAGCTATTACACGAAAAAACCCGGAAAGAATATTGGGGATATGATCCTGATGAGTCTTTTTCAAACGCTGAATTGATTAAAGAAAAATATTCAGGTATCCGCCCTGCTCCCGGTTACCCTGCTCAACCGGACCACACCGAGAAAGAAACCATTTGGAAATTACTGAAAGTTGAAGAAAACATCGGTATTTCATTAACCGAATCGCTTGCGATGTATCCTGCAGCATCTGTTTGCGGACTTTACTTTGCCCACCCAAAATCAAAATATTTTACGACGGGTAAAATTCAAAAAGACCAGGTGAAAGATTATGCTAAGCGTAAAAATTCGAAAATTGAAGAAATCGAAAAATGGCTTTCACCGGTAATCGATTATAGATAAAGTACTTTACTATGATATTTACTAACCTTTTGAAGTTAAGTTCAATAAAATATTTTATAAATTAAAGAATCATTTTATCATTTTATATTTGGTGCTATGGACAAAAAAAACAATACTTTGCTAAATAAATTTCTAAAGATTGTTGAAAAAGTAGGAAACGCGCTTCCCCATCCTGCAACCCTCTTCTTTCTTTTTTCTGTTTTAGTTGTGGTTATTTCATGGATAACCGCACAATTTGATTTAGCGGTAGAACATCCCGGAACCGGCGAAACAATTACACCGGTTAACTTAATGTCTGTTGAAGGACTGCATTTAATTCTTACCGAAATGGTAAATAACTTTACGAGCTTTGCCCCGCTGGGTACGGTATTAGTAGCAATGTTGGGCATAGGTATAGCTGAAAGCAGCGGCCTTATAGGAACAGCGCTTCGGCTGTTGGTAACTTCCGCACCTAAAAAATTGTTGACATTTGTAATTGTTTTCGCAGGTATTTTATCGAATACAGCCAGTGAAGTTGGGTACGTGCTTCTTGTTCCGCTAGGGGCAATAATTTTCCTGGGAATAGGCAGACACCCAATTGCGGGAATGGCGGCTGCTTTTGCCGGTGTTTCCGGCGGCTACAGTGCTAACCTGCTGCTCGGAACAATAGACCCTCTTTTGGCCGGTCTTTCACAGGAAGCGGCAAGAATAATAGATTCCGAATACATGGTAAACGCTGCTGCAAATTATTACTTCATGTTTATTTCCACCTTTTTCATATCTGTTGCCGGTACATGGGTAACTGAAAAAATTGTTGTTCCAATGCTAGGTGAATATGATGGCGACGAGAAACCGGAAGAACTGCGTAAATTAACGGCTGCTGAAAAGAA
>JANQLA010000129.1 GCA_028280855.1 Melioribacteraceae bacterium | reverse complement strand
AAATTCGTTTCTAATTCTTTTGTATTGTCCGAACATAAAACCAATCTCACGCCCGCCAACTCCAATGTCACCGGCAGGAACATCGGTATTTGGTCCTATATGCCGTTGTAATTCAGTCATAAAGCTTTGGCAGAATTTCATAACTTCATTGTCGCTCTTACCTTTTGGATCGAAGTCCGATCCGCCTTTACCACCGCCCATTGGAAGCGTTGTTAAACTATTTTTAAAAACTTGTTCGAAAGCCAGGAATTTCAAAATGCCTAGGTTTACCGATGGGTGAAAACGAAGTCCGCCTTTATATGGCCCGATTGCGCTATTCATCTCAATTCTGAATGCCCGGTTGATTTGAACATTTCCCTGGTCGTCCATCCATGGAACTCTGAACATAATTACTCTTTCGGGTTCGATAATTCTTTCTAAAACTTTCGCTTGTCGATATTCGGGGTGCTTTTCTAAAACCAGTTCTAGTGATTCTGCTACTTCTTGAACAGCCTGGTGGAATTCCGGTTCGGAAGGATTTTTAGCTTTTACTTCAGTCATTAGATCTTTTACGAAGTCTGACATTTCACTGCTCCATACTTAGTTGAATAAATCATGTTATTTATTGAATGAGGTTCTTTATTATTAAAAGATTTTTTTCCGTTGATCGGTTTTAATTGACGTATGTTACGGTAGAAGCTCAAGGCAAAACTTTGAAGCGGATGGCACGAAAAATTTATGTTTATTACCAAGCCTTGTTCCTTCGTATTTATTACCCGTTAAGGATAATTTTAATTCTTTCGCTTTGTAAAATTATATACGGTTAATCTTGTAAAGCAAGAAAAAAAGATGCGATTACTCTTTTTTATCTAAAATAATCTATACGCCCCGAAGCTAATAAACAAAGGGTTTTACTTTACATACTTCTAAATAAATAAGGTAACAAACGAGGAATAATTTTTAAATTAGGTTTCCGCTTAGGTATGACTAAATTGCTGCAAAATCATCACCTTAAAAGCGGCCCGTTTTTTGTTTTCAGTGCCATAAGTTTCAAAAATTCATATCGCTATACAACGAGAGCAACATGCCTTCTTAAATGTTTACCAAAGCTTCTAAGAGATTCCATCTTTTGAAAAGGTGGAATCTCTATATCTGTATTTTACAAGATTTATATAACACAACAATCGGTATGCATTCACTTCACTTTAATCAAAATTGCCGTCCAGGCGTTTTAATTCTTCCTCCATGTTTACAACCATCAGGGTAGCTACCCTTTACCGATGGCTGCACATCTAACTAACCCTCCAAAGCAGCTTCAATTGCGGAAGTTATTTCTTCACTTTCAGGCTTAACTTTGCTTCTAAACCGGTTCAATATTATCCCGTCTTTACCAACAAGGAACTTTTCGAAGTTCCATTTTACATCACCGGATTCGACAGTAGGGCTGTTTGTTAACCTCTCGTACAGTTCAATCTTTTCATCGCCAACTACTTTTACTTTGTCAAACAGTTGAAACTCAACACCAAAATTGGTTGTACAGAATTCCTTTATTTGTTCATTCGTTCCGGGCTCCTGTCCGCCAAAGTCGTTAGAGGGGAAGGCCAAAATTTCAAACCCGTTTTCCCTGTACTTATTATAGATTTTTTGCAAGCCTTCGTATTGTGGAGTGTAACCGCACTCGCTTGCAACGTTTACAATTAATAATACCTTATCTTCGTATTGAGATAACTTTACTTCTTCACCGATCATGTTTTTAACCGCAATGTTATAGATGCTGTCGTTCATATTTTCTACTTTATCTTGAGCAATCAAAGTAATACCCGTTATTAAAATAATTGTATTGATCAGCTTTGTCATTTCATCTCCTTTATTGTATTTGTATACACACCATAAAAAAACAATAAATTGAGCAATAAGTTCATCAAAAGATAAGGTTGGCTTAGAGATTCCATCTTTTAAAAGATGAAATCTCCTGAAAAAGATTATAATAAATCTCTACTCAGCCATTAAGCAGGAAATTGCGGAGGTATTTACAATATCATCAACGCTGCAGCCGCGACTTAAGTCGAACAAAGGCTTTTTTAATCCTTGCACAACAGGACCAACAGCTTCTGCACCGCCCAGCCGCTGGGCAATTTTATAACCGATATTTCCCGCGTTTAAGTCAGGAAATACAAGTACGTTTGCACGTCCGGCCACTTCACTGCCAGGCGATTTTTTCTTACCGATTGCATCAATAATTGCAGCGTCAAATTGCAGCTCGCCGTCGACTTTTATATCAGGGCGTTTCTCTTTAATAATGTTAGTGGCTTCGATAACTTTGTCAATCAATTCATGCTTTGCGCTGCCTTTGGTCGAAAAAGACAGCATTGCGACATAAGCTTCTTCGCCGGTTAGCTTACTATGATTTACTGCCGTTGAAATTGCGATATCTGCAAGCTGTGATGCATCTGGATCGGGTACAACAGCGCAATCGGCAAAGCTGTAAGTAATTTCCGGGTAAATCATCAGGAAAAAACTTGAAACAATTGAAATACCTTCCGGCATACCAACGCATTGAATGGCAGCACGAAGTACATCGCCCGTAGATGCAACAGAGCCTGCAACGAATCCGTCGGCATGTCCTTCGCGAACCATCATTGCACCAAAGAATAAATCCCGCTGCATAGTTTCTCGCGCCTGTTCAATTGTAATACCCTTATGCTTTCGAAGATTGAAAAATACATTTGAGAAATCGCTTAATAATTCCGATTTAGCGGGGTCAATTATTCTTATACCGGTCAAATCTAATCCGTATCCTTCAGCATCACTTCTAACTTTTTCTTCTTCACCAATTGTTACCACTTTTGCAACGTTTTCTTTTACAAGTATTTCAGCAGCTCTTAATACCCTTTCATCGTGCGATTCCGGGAGCACAACCGTTTTTTTTCGCTCAGAAGCTTTTGTCCTAATTTGATTCAATAACTCTAATTCAGCCATAATTCACCTTATAATTAAAAAATTGTTTTCACGAACGAAATATAGATATTTCCTTTTTATCAATAAATGTACTGAGAGCAGAAAGGCGAGAATTCGCATTAAAATAATATGAAATGCAGGAAAAATTGGAATTGAGAGGTCGTGTTTGAATACATTTGTTATTAGTTCTATTTCAGTTATATTGTATCATAACTTTTGATGATGTTATCGAATGGCGCTTTCCGAAAAATCGATCAGAAATATTTACAAGGCTCTAACGATACTTTCGATTGGCGGGATTGTTCTTTACGCGTCAATACTTTTTCTTGATATTATAATCCTGCTTGTAATATCTGTTTTTATTGCGATGATATTCAACCCTCTCGTAACAATGCTTGAGAACCAGGGTGTAAAAAGGCTTGTCTCGGTAGTGCTCGTTTTTCTTCTAAGCGGATTTGTAATTTTCTTCGGACTGTCTGTATTGATTCCAAAAATAGCCGGCCAAATGAATGTTTTAGCTGAAACAGTAAACCAGGAAAAAATCCGAGCATTACTTACACAGGTTGAGGCCGAAATCCAGGAATACTTTCCATTCATTCAGTCCGAAGATTTTGCTTCCAAGCTGGAAACATTTTTTTCCGAGCTTTTTTTTGATTCGGTAAACAACATAAGCAATATCGTTTCTGGCATAGTATCTGTAGTAGCCATTGCGGTAATAGTGCCGTTCATGACGTTCTTTATGCTTAAAGACAGTACAAGACTTGTGAACGGAATTATAAATGTTATTCCAAATAAATACTTCGAGTTCTCTTACTACATTCTGAATCAGATCGGTTACCAATTGGGCAGATTTATTCGCGGCTGGATATTCGACGCATTTATGGTAGGATTTCTTGCAGCAATCGGTTTAACGATTCTT
>JANQLA010000118.1 GCA_028280855.1 Melioribacteraceae bacterium | reverse complement strand
ATACCGGCCTTTGCAATTTTTACTTTTTCTTCTTCGATTCAGCTATATCTATACGCAATTGTTCGGCCATACTTTCTCCTACATCTTCAACTGCAGCAGCTAACATGTCGTTAATCACTTCTTCGTCTAACGCCGCCAATGAAAGAATGTTTATTGCATCTTCTTCGAGCTTGGTTGTTTTGGAGTGGTCGTAATTCTGCGAAATCGGCTGCGATGAACTCTCGCCGTATTCCCAAACAAGCTGTCCGGAGCTCCTATCAATTATTGACCCAATAGCGCTTACGTAAACGCGTGTAGAATTTTTGGCTACCTGTAATTGAAGCTGTTCAAGAACTATGTTACAAATAAACGCGGGATTGTCGCTCAGTGATTCAGCTTCTCTCAGATCAAGATAAGTTGCCAATGCGTCTTTCATTCCGTCGCTTATACTTTCAACCATTTCAACCGGATTAATCATTTCCTGGAGTTTCGATTGTTTGTCGGAAGATATAATGCTTTCGCCAATTGAAGCGATTGATTCAAGAATTGATTCGCCAGTGGATTTTTTCTTTCCAGCGTTTGCGTAATTCTGTGAATTGTATGAAGTTATTGCAACCGTACGCGCCTCTGCCGCAACTTTGGTTTTATACAATATTGATTGACCTGCAATATCGTATTTAGCCAGCTCGTTTGTGTGAGCGCATGATGCCAGGATAACTCCAATTGAAATAAGCACTAATATTTTTAGCAGTTTCATTGCTAACCTCTTATTTAATGAGCAACATTTTTTTGTGAGCAGCAAAATTGCCTGCTTCTAATTTATATATGTATAAGCCGCTGGATAAATAATGTGAATTAAACGTCACTTCATAATTGCCGCTGTTTTTAGTTTCATCAACAAGCGTTTCTAGTTCTCTTCCTAGTATGTCGTAAACAACCAATTTAACATGGCCTGTTTCAGGGATCGAGTAACTGATTATTGTAGCGGGATTAAACGGATTAGGGTAGTTTTGCGCAAGTTGATACTGTTCGGGTAGGGAGTTTGAGTTCTCTTCTTTTATACCTGTTACCGTATTTAAGATAAAAGATTCAAAATTATAAATATTACCCGGGATATTTGAAATACTACCGCCAAAAAGAAAATGAGGACTAATAAATATTAGTTCTGTTCTGTCTGTGTTATTCTGAACGAATAATTGGGAATCATCGGCATTGAATGAAGTCCTTCCGAGTTTTTTTTCAGTATTGCTGTAAGTATTTCCGGGGTTAATGTTGCTAAAGTCTTTTATAAAGATATACGAAATATCCTGAATTTTATTAATAGCGGTAAATGAGAAATGCAAAGGATTAGTTGAACTGTATTGAATATTACCATAGTCCCAATTATCAGGTGAACCTGAATGTAGTTCGGAAGTAATTAATGAATCTGATGATAAATCAACTTCACCAATAATCCACCATTCTAAATCTTCTTCACTAGTTTCATCTAGTTCGTTATAAGCATCAAAGGCGAGTTTTGGAAATTCAACATTAGGTGACCAATCTATAACATCGGGATATTTTAATGTATTTTGATAGATGCTCTCGGCAGTTGTGGGCATTTGCAATTCCAAATAATAAAGTTCATCATCGATATTAAAATAGATGAAGTTATCGTTAGCGTAATGTGAAGTAAATGCAAACATAGCATTGTCTCTTCTTACCGCAACATTCCAAATATCCCCTGGTGTTTCAACATATAAACTATCCAATACAACTGACGAGTAATTCCCGTTGGATTGGAATTCCCTGAGATCAGCTATTTCAATGAAGCCGTTTTCATTAACGAAATAAATAAAGCTTCCGTCTGCTGTAACGGATAACTGAGAATAAAACCCTTCTTCCGATCTCACGGTTAAACCTTCTAAATGATGGTGTGATTCCTGCGCAATATTTATTAAGCCTATATCAGCATCTTCTCGTACGTATGCTATAAATTGTTCTCCTTCAACAGGATTAACCAAAAAGTCACGCGGATCAGTTTGATCTCCTGTAATTTTTACAATATCAAATGCATTAGATATTGCATTTACTTCGGTTTCACCATATAAATCTCTTGCTGATTGTTCTAAAGCATATCTTAAATCAATGAACAATGATTGTCGTAACAAATATGTTGTAAGCGCCCTGTAGTAAATTTGTTCGGTTTTTTCTCTTCCAATTTCTTTAGCAACAATTACTGCTGCACGATTCGTAATGCCGCTGTTTATATGCACACCGCCATGATCATGAACAATAGATTGATATTCATCCATATTAGAGGGTTGAGGTTGAAGAAGTTCAGAATTTGCCGGGTTTT
This sequence comes from Melioribacteraceae bacterium, assembly GCA_028280855.1. Taxonomy (GTDB): domain Bacteria; phylum Bacteroidota; class Ignavibacteria; order Ignavibacteriales; family Melioribacteraceae; genus PGYT01. The sequence goes on along the minus strand of JANQLA010000118.1, from coordinate 1,194 downwards.
CCATATCCCTTGCCGCAATACCTCTTCCAGGTCTCATAATATCATCGAACATGAGCCAGTCATCCCGGTCTATCATACATCCGAAGAAGTCGGCAAAAGATTCGTTTAATGCGCCGGATTCACCCTGATATACTAAATTAGCTGTTGTTGATATAACTCCGTGCGCAAACTCATGTGCAACAAAATCAAGTGAGCCGGCGATTGGATAAAATATATCCCTTCCGTTCCCCAGGAATATCGCTTTGCCGTTCCAGTAGCCGTTATCCATAGGAAAACCGTTCCTTTTTACATTAACATAAACGTAGGAAGTAGAAGAACTATCATCGAATCCTTGGCGCCCAAATGTATTTTCAAAATATTGTAGAGATTGTTCAACATGTACCATGGCTGAAACAGCGCTGGAATCTTCCCATTGGTCTTTATCATCGGTTACTATATCGTATGAACCTGATCTTTGTTCAGCATCTTGCACAGCCAACCCGCCGATTATGTTTTCCGGGAGCTGCCCCGGAGTACTTCTCATATTATTCACATCGCTCATTAATATGTATAAATTGTCCTGCTGGTAAGCTCTAAAGTTCTGTGTAACACCGTATAAGTCAGTTCCGCTTGCATCTACAAAACCATTTTTAGCGGTGTTCTTAATTTTATTCAAAATTTTTCCGGTCGAAGCATCAACAAATACATAGTACCAATCCATAAGGTTCGCGTAGATATCAACAAACCATACCAGATGCGGTGTGCTGTTCTCGTCATACCAAATTACTTTTTGAGCTTTCGGATCGTTTATATCTAACTGCTTTTTAATTTTCTGATCAATGGGTTTCCAGAGTTTTAATTTTTTAAAATGATCAATAGTTAATTCCAATGCCTTTTCTTCGTTTAAATTAGATTCCAGGTTTATTCCTTTTGGCGTTTTTTCATAGCTGCCGTTAAAGGCATAAATTTCGTCGTTTTCATCTATATGAACGTATGCTTCTTCTGCCCAAACCGGTATACCTTTGTAAAACTGCTTTAATTTAATATGTCTTTTACCGAGATTATCCTTATGATAACTTTTGAATAAAAACTCTTCGGATGCTTTTGCTAATCCAAGCTCCCGGCTTAATTCATTCATCCAGTTAATTGCTGCGGTCACATCAGATTTTGCGGAAGCACTAAGCCCTAAATTGCTTTTTATTGCAGTTTTTTTTA
>JANQLA010000107.1 GCA_028280855.1 Melioribacteraceae bacterium | reverse complement strand
TTTTAATAACCGTATCCTACCGCGGATTCTTTTTCGGGATAAGTAAAACAAAAATATTTATGTATTCCGGTATACTGGTTAACTTTCTGAATATTATTTTCAACTACATATTTATTTTTGGATTGTTCGGCTTAAAAGGGATGGGGTTAGCAGGCGCTGGTATTGGATCGACACTTGCAACAATGTGCGATGTACTGTTTTACCTTTCGATAGCCGCATTACCGCACTACAGGAAAAAGTATAATTATTTCAAATTCTTTAAATACTCTGCGGAAGTTGCTAGATCGATAATAAAAATTTCCCTTCCCGTATCGTTTCAAAACGTTTTTATTTTAGTCGGATTTCTTGTATTTGTTTCTATTACGGGTTTAATAGGAACACTTGAACAAGCGGCCAGCCAGGTTATAATTTCTGCGTTACTGTTGTCAATGATGCCTTGTTTCGGATTTGGGATTGCTGTTCAGACGCTTGTAGGCGCTAATTACGGTGCAGGCGATAATATACGCGCAAAGTTTTACGGATTCGAGACAAGTAAAATTGCAACACTTTACACTTTTTTTATCGGACTGTTATTTACAATTATCCCGCAATTAATTCTATGGGTAGTAACCGAGGAACATGAAGTAATCAATGCAGCAGTGCCCGCACTTAGAATTGTTGGAATTGGGCAAATTCTTTACGCGCTCGGTGTTGTTCTGGCAAACAGTTTGCAGGCCGTTGGTGAATCTCTATTTGTTATGATTGCCGATGTCATAGCCAACTGGGTTATCTTTTTACCGGCTGCATATATTTCAGGGGTTGTATTAGGCTTTGGATTAACAGGCGCCTGGGCAGCACTACCATTATACGTTTTGGTTTATTCCGGCTTGATGTATTTCAAGTTTAGCTTCGGCAGTTGGCAACGAAGCAAGATTTCAGCCGGTTGATAAATAAGAATTATATTTGTTCGTTCAAATATTTGCTTAATTAAAAACTTGATTCTTTTGATAAGAACCAATATATTTTTTGCTATGAAAAAAGCGTTTTATACGGTTCTTACTCTTCTGTTAGCTGCTAATTTGTTTGGTGGTGCATTTTTATCTTTCTTTCATGTAAGCAGCGACGATAATAACATTACCCTAAACTGGCAAACAACCCAGGAAATTAACGTCAAAGAGTATTCAGTCGAACGGCGATCATCTTCGGGCCCGTTCACGGAAATAGCCCTTGTTGCCGCTAAAGGTAATAATTCGGTTTACAGCTATGTTGATGAAAATGCATTTAAAACAAATGACGCGTTGTATTTATACCGGCTCAAAATAATTGAAAACGACGGAACATATTCTTATTCAATAGAAGTGGCTGTTTCGCACAATCCTACTACTGTTAAAAGAACATGGGGAAGTGTAAAAGCGCTTTTCAGGTAATTGGTAAATTTAACTCCCACCCTTAATTTTTCGCATTAACTGAATGTTAAACAATACCGACAAGATATATCTTGCCTCAAAATCTCCGCGCCGCAGGAAACTGTTAAAGCAAATCGGAATAAGTTTTTCGGCTTTTAGTGTAGACCTGGATGAAGAAATACTCGACGGCGAGCATCCGGTTAAAACCGTAAAACGACTATCTAAGCAGAAGATGGACATTGCTACAGAAAGAGTAAGCAGCGGAATTATAATAACTGCCGATACAATAGTTGTGCTGAATAAAGAAATAATAGGCAAACCTAAGAGTAAGAAAGACGCGTTCAATATTCTTAATAAGCTAAGCGGTGAAACGCATAAAGTGTACACCGGGTTTTGCCTTTTCAACAAATCAACCGGCAAGCTTATCTGCGATTATGAAAAAACCGCGGTAACTTTTCATACTCTGTCGAAAAAGCAAATTAAAGAGTATATTGATTCCGGCAGCCCTATGGACAAAGCAGGCGCTTACGGAATACAGGATGATTACGGAGCAGTGTTTGTAAAAAAAATCGCGGGTTGTTATTACAACGTTGTTGGTTTGCCTCTTTCGAAAATTTATTTTGATTTGTGTAAAATTGTATAGTGCTGCAAAAAGTAAAGCGACATATAATAACATCTGTAATTGTTGCGGCGGTTATTTACCTTGGGCTTTCAATTTACGCGGATTATCAATCGGTAATTGATGCATTTTCAACTTTTGGTTTGGCTCTGATTCCCGTTTTATTAATTCTGTCCTATCTGAACTATTTTACACGGTTTCTGAAGTGGCATTACTATTTACGAGTATTAAAGATTAGAACGGAGTTTTGGGATTCATTCCTGATTTTTATGTCCGGCTTAATTATGAGTGTAACCCCCGGAAAGTTCGGTGAGGTGTTAAAATCATACATGCTAAAAACGGTTTCAAATGAACCGATCAGTAAAACCGCACCGATAGTATTAGTCGAGCGCATTACGGATTTCCTTTCATTATTACTGATTGCCATAGTAGGGGCTTATTTGTACGGAGTGGGTAAAGAAATAGTGATTGGAACAGCTATAGTTTTTTTACTGCTTGTAATTGTACTATCGAATAAATCGCTGGCTTCATATATATTTGATATAATAAACAAGTTCGGATTATTAAAGAAAGTTGTACCGAGGCTTGAGCAGGCATATCAAAGCTCGTACGAGATGCTGCAGGTTAAACCGCTTGTATTAATGTTTTTTCTTAGCCTGGTTGCCTGGTTTTTTGAATGTCTGGGATTCTATTTAATCCTAGTAAAGTTCGACAGCTCAATAACATTATTCTGGTCGTCTTTTACATACGCGTTTTCTACCATACTCGGCTCAATAACTATGCTTCCAGGGGGATTGGGAGTAACCGACGGATCGCTAACATTTTTACTCGTAGAGAAGGGATTTCCAACCGATGTGTCAGTTGCATCTACATTCTTAATACGTATTGTAACCCTTTGGTTTGCATTGTTGGTTGGAATCGTTAGTGTTGTATTCTACCAAAAGAAGTATGGAAAGATTGAAGCGGGTTAATGAACATTATGTTTATTTTTCCGAATTGTAGTGGGGTATAGTCACGCGCGCGAAGCGTACGAAGCCTGTGAGTTCATCGTAAATACTGCCGGCAAAAGAGAACGACAGGTAAAGGGTTGCCGGTGAAAGGCTAATGGTTCCGAACTCATCATATTTTATTGCTTGTACAATTTCGCCATTTGTAGTATTAACCAAAATTCGAACTGAGCCTAAGTGGTCAGTTATCACCGCTAATGTTGTGTCGCCCTTGATTACGTAATCGGGAACATTGATCTTAGTACCGTAGACGTATCTTGCGATCACAGTTCCATTGCTATCTAACTCAGCAATTGGATTTAGTTGATCCTGGTACAACCAACGACTTACCACTACACCACCAACTTTCTTAGCAATACTGCGATGATGACTCTTAGTAATATAAAAACGCGACTCTCTCAAGATTTGAGACAGCCCCTCATTAAAGCTTTAAACTTAGCCTAAATTACTTAGGAACTCATCAGTCTTTTTAATAAAATCGTTACTCATATCTTCATCAGATTTATAATCCCATATTTCTAAACAGATTCCATCCTTTTCATTCAGATCACGATTATATAAATTCAGCGTGTCATCAAAAATGTCGATCAAGTAATGAAGAAATTCAATTCTAACAAACTGCATTTCTTCATTGCTTATATAATGTTTATTAATAATTTCTAAATTATATTTTTTTGATAATTCCAGAACTTTACTCTCTACTGCTATTTGCATATTGCTTAGTTTTTTCATTTTAAGGCCTAAAGAAATAACTTCTAAAACTATTATGTACAGGACCTAATGTCCATCTAGAATTCCATTTACCATTGTTAAAACCCATCCAGCTAAATACTTTACCACCACCTCTAAAGGTCCACTGTCCTTGATACTTATAAAAACCAATTCTTATGTATTGGCCAGAATTTAAGAAAGAACCAGGTCTAAATGCATAATATAAACCCCGATTCACTAGCGATGTAAAATTTATACCTCCGAGTAAATATGCTCCCATAAATTCAGCAGTTAAAATTGAAGCTGTTTGATTGGCGTAAATGTAAATACCAAAAGCATCATACTGGAATCTGGCAACATTCTCATCAACACCTGCGTAAGGTCTATCATTAAACGTAGGGTCATTTCCTGATGGATCACCGCCAATACCAAGTGCTTTTTGTAACCATTCCCAAAAATCTTCTCCTGCGTTGATACACATAAAGTCCTGTAATCCTGAAGGATCAAGTCTATTTATAGGATCGTTGCCACAATACATAAAGAGATTAGCTTGACCCGCGCCAAACAGCAATGGATCTTTTGTATTCCAGCGTGCAGTTACAGGATCGAAATCACGGGCACCAAAGCGGATTAAACCAGTAGAAAGTTCATAAAGTCCTCCGGCAAAGTAGAAAGGTTGGTACCCGGAATTATTATCCAAAAGTATGTTTCCAAATGCATCATAATCTATACGCTGTACGATATCTCCATTTGCAGTATTTACCAGCATTCGCACAGAACCCAAATGGTCAGTAATAACTGCCAATGTTGTGTCTTCTTTGATCACGTAATCGGGAACATTTATCTTTGTGCCGTAAACATAACGGGCAACTAAATTGCCTGCATAATCAGTTTTCATTATTGTGTTTAAGCTTGCCCGCCATCTTTTGGGCGGTTGTTCCTAGTAGATCCAGCGATTGAACATTTCTCCACTAATTATCATGGGAGGTGTAACATATTTTATTATTTAAGAGCATAGACAGTAATCTATTAAATGAAGGTGAGAGCAAATCCCACCTTTTACAAATTTATCCAAATGGATTAAAATTTAATGAAATTGAGATCAAAATAAACAGTCCCCAAAATAGAATCCCTACTATAAATGGTAAAATTATTACGATTGTTACTATTGTCAGGAAAGGATTATGACCATCATTCACCTTTAAGTATGATCTAAAAAACAAGTAGAAAAATACTGGGATATAAGCAACTACTAAATATATTTTAGGTATTGGAATCAATAAAATAAGCCAAAGTATGCAAAATGTTAGCATATGCGGAATTATATAATACTTATTTTTCATTATCACTTTATCAAAAAGATTCCAATTATTTATCAAAATTCTTCTCAAATTCATTGTGGTGAATAATTATAATTAACTTTTTGTAAGCAGTATAACAATACCTCCGATAATAAAAATCGCTCCGCCAATAATTAGCTTCGTTACTCTCACTTTAATTGGCTTGCTTGGTCCAAATAAGTTAACAATCGTTCTTCTAAATAGAATAAGAACAATACCGATCAAAATAAAAATCATTCCCATTACATTATTGTCATTTAACATAAATAACCTCAGAATTAAATAGTTACGGACATTCAGTTTTGATAAAGGTATTATCTGATCTTACATAGGTATTATCTGCAACACCAAAAGGATTATTTGATGAGTTTACTTCCTTTGGTACTATTGTATGTTCTGGCAATAAATCATATCCTACTTGAAATAATCCGATGGCTAATTGTGTCCGGGGATTCTTTGAAACTAGACCGAGTATAGATGTAGAAGTTCCTATTATAGCACCTTCTCGATTTCCTTGATATTCTGTAATTGCAGCAGATAGACTGCTTAATCCAACAGCCACATATGGATGCCCGGTTGCAGTTGCAATTACAGAAGCTCCATCAAGGATAACTGGATAACTTTGATATACAGTATTTCCAGCATTGTATAATGTTGAATTATGGCTATTAACATAACCTCTGTATTGATTATATGGATGATATGGAGGATAATATCCTCCTCCTCTAACTATCTGCAACCCTGTGATATCCAAATAATTAATTGGATCATTCAAATTATACTCATATAGATTACTCAATTTTCCAGCGAACAATATCGGGTCTTTAGCTGTCCAACGTCCTGTTGTTGGATCATAATCACGTGCGCCGAAGCGAATGAAATGAGTGTGTTCGTCGTAATTGCCTCCAGCATAGGTGAGGGGCAGGTAAAAGGTTGCCGGTGAAAGATTGAAGGTTCCTAACTCATCATCATTAGGATATTGTATGATTTCCATAAATGGATTCTAAAATAAAATAACAGCCGCAATTATAAATTGCAGCCGTTAATAATTGAATAATGGTTTTTAATTACTCTCAATAAGCCAATGAATAATCATAATGGTTCCTATAACAAAAAATAAAATACTGAGTATTAATAACTCAAATGCACGACGACCTTCAGCTTTATTACGATTTGCAAAAGTGCGCGAATCTTTTAGCCCAAATTCTTTATATAAAAGAACTGCGAAGGCAAATAATAAACATATTATTCCGAGTATATGTAAGTACATGTTATCTCCAACAGTTATGGCATAAATGGCCCAAAGCCTCCCATTGGCATTTGGTTATACATGCTATTTGCAACCCCTGGTGCAAGCGTTACAATAATAGCAGAAGCTCCAGCAATCCCTTGAGCATATGGACTTGGCATAGCCCCAGCTATACTAATGCCAACACCAATCGCAGTGCTAGTATAGTTATTTGCACCAGTAATTTGACTATTAAAAGAATCTTGTGCATAAGTTATAGCTGCACTACCAGTTGCTAAAAGTATTGATGAAGTGAGTCCACTCGCAAACAGCCCAGCCGTAGTTGGAACTAGGGCAGTTGCAGTTAAACTACCATTAGCATTAAGTATAATATAGTTTTGAAAAGCATCATATTGGAATCTGGCAACATTCTCATCAACACCTGCATAGGGTCTATCATTAAATGTAGGGTCATTTCCTGCTGGATCACCACCGATTCCTAGGGCTTTTTGTAACCATTCCCAAAAATCCTCTCCAGCGTTTATACACATAAAGTCCTTTAATCCTGAGGGATCAAGTCGATTCACAGGATCGTTACCACAGTACATAAAAAGATTAGCTTGCCCAGCGCCAAATAGCAATGGATCTTTTGTATTCCAGCGTGCAGTTACAGGATCGAAATCACGGGCTCCGAATCTAACTAAGCCAGTATGTTCATCGTAAAGTCCGCCAGCATAATTTAGAGCCAAGAAGTTAGAACCAAGAGTCAAGACAGTATTACCAAACTCATCGTAGTCATAACGCTGTACAACTTCACCGTTTGTGGTATTTACAAGCATTCTTACACTTCCAAGGTGATCTGTTATAACCGCTAGGGTAGTATCACCTTTTATCACATAATCAGGTACGTTAATTTTAGCACCATAAACGTAGCGAGCTAAAACATTTCCTGAACTATCCAACTCAGCAATTGGATTCAACTGATCCTGGTACAGCCAACGGTTTGTAACGAAACCATTCACTTTCTTAGCTATCCTTCTATTCTGTCCGTCGATAATATAATCAATCAATGTGCCATCGGGTAGAACAACATTAGTTAAATTTCCAAAATCATCATACGAATAAAAAGTTATATAGCTGCCTGATACTTTTGCATTAAAGCTGCCAAGGCTGTTGTAGGAGTAAAATGAATTTCGGATTAAAGCAGCACATCAATATTTTGGCTGGGTAATAAACTGGAACTTTTTTTCAATTCAATTAGGATTAAAATTGTCAGCTGAAATACAATTATTTGGGCTTAATTTATTTATCGAAAACTACCTGTAAAGGTAGCTTTCGAGTCTTATTTGTAAGAGCTATTTAGCTAATATATACCAAGGAGCAAACAGTAATATATGTGAAAGTATAATGTACACGAAAACAATAGAATTTCTTTTTCTTGTTTCATTTCTACTTTCATTCTTAAATTCTTTGATAATTGATATATACTTATTTTTATATAGCAAAAGCCTATAATAAACCAGATAGTATGCAATAAAAAATAAAGCTAAATACAACTTCGAAATTTCAGGCAGTATAAAAATCTCTACACTAAATATAAATTTAATGAGAACTGGAATGCTGATGATGTTAATAAAAGTTATAATACAGATTGCAAAAACAGACTGATATTTTGCAGTATCACTCCTTTTATGTAACCAACTATAGAAAGTATAGAATAATATTTTTAATATTTTCATAATCATTATGGGCAGTTTATGTTTACTCGGGTATTATCTGCAGGTGCTGCGCTAGGATAATAGTTATAATATGATGAAATAGGTGCCGAATCAAAGCCACCCACTGAATCTAAAACAAAATAACTACTACCAATGACTAATCCTGGAACTCCTCCAAATGTAGCAATATAAGACATTGTTAAATCTAACCCGGCTTTTCCGACTGCATTATAATTACCCATTGTAAATGCTGTTGCGCCATCGTATATACTAAAACCTGCGTTAATGGCGAAAAATCCTTGTCCGAGTAGCTTAGCTGTTCCAGCTGCAGCTCTTGCAGCTGATCGTGCACCAGTGTATTGGTTACCTCCCCAAGAGGATGAATTATACTTCCAATTGCTTCAAAGCCAGTAGATGCAATTATAGTTTACGTTTTGAACAACTATAGACGTGATATTAACAGCAATTATATTTTTAAAAACTCAAATAATTTTTAATATAAGTAGAATACCACCTATTAATAATCCAATACCAGCAAAAATTAGTCTTTTCTTTCTAGTTTCTATAGGGAAATCATCTTTTTTACTTGCCCCTTGAACTTTGATAATTGATTTACTGAATATTAGTAAAAAAGTGCCACCAAGCATAAAAAGAAATCCTATCAATAAACTATTTTCCATTGTTAGCTCTGATTAGTTTCTGCAATCTAAATTAGAAAAATCAATTTTTACGTTAGTATTATCACTCTGACCAAATGTATTATTTGCCGGTGCAATCTCACCATTCGGCAAAAAATTATAACCAAGCTGTAAGAGTGCAATAACAAGTTGTGTCCTAGGATTCTTTGTCGTTAATCCCAAGGATGAAGTTGTGAAACCGACTACAGCACTGTTTCTATTTCCATGTAAACCACTCAATACTGCTGAGGTATATCCAAGAACTGCTCCTGCATAAGGATGACCGGTTGCTGTTGCTATGACTGCTCCAGCGTCAAGAATAGTTGGTCCATTTCTATTGATCCAGATTACCGTATTCGTACCAGTTTGTTGGGCTCCTCTGACAGCAGCATTATAATCTGACGTAGCCTGTTGTTGAATATACTGACCTTGAGAGGAACTAGCCCACCCTGAAATCCATTGCAACCCTGTGATATCCAAATAATTGACAGGATCATTAAGATTGTATTCGTACAAGTTGCTTAATCTTCCTTCGAAAAGGATTGGATCTTTGGCGGTCCATCGTCCAATTGTTGGGTCATAGTCTCTTGCGCCAAACCTAACGAATTCAGTGTGTTCGTCGTAAAGGCCGCCAGCATAATTTAGAGCCAAGTAGTTAGAACCAAGAGTCAAGACAGTATTACCAAACTCATTGTAGTCATTACGTTGGACTACTTCACCGGTTGTGCTATTTACAAGCATTCTTATACTTCCGAGATGATCCGTAATAACTGCAAGGGTAGTGTCGCCTTTGATCACATAATCGGGTACATTGATCTTAGTGCCGTAGACGTATCGTGCAATAACATTGCCTGAACTATCAAGCTCTGCAACAGGATTGAGTTGATCCTGATATAACCAACGACTAACAACACCGCCATTCACTATTTTAGCAATCCTTCTATTCTGCCCGTCGATAATATAATCAATTACTGTTCCATCGGGTAATGTTACATTTGTGAGGTTACCGAAGTCGTCGTAATTATAGGTTGTTGTGTCGGCGCCAGAAACTTTATATCGTAAACTGCCGTTGGAAGTATAGGCGTAAAATGTATTGCCGTATTGGAGTAGCCTGTCCTGAGAATTGTTAACGATGTATGAGTTAATTGCACAATGAGATAGTTATTAATAAAATCAAACCTTAAGCAGTTAAACAAATCATTCTAAATTAATAGCATAAACTCATATTTTGATAGCCACTTAAAAAAGTGGCTATCATATATAAAATATCGCAAGTTACTTTGTTAATATTATCCAGGGTAGAAATGCTCCTAATATTGAACATATTACATAAACTAATACAAGTAAATTCCTTTGTATCATCTTCCTACGAGATTCATTGACATATTCTTTCAATATATTTTTATATTTTTTCTTATAGAGCAGTAAAAAATAGTATATACAAAAATATACTATCAGAATAATTGCAATTGTTAATTTTGAAAGGATCGGAAAAATATTAAACTTTTGACCAGTCGTCAGTTCTATTAAGCCCGGTATACTTATAAAGTTAGCAAAAGTAACAAGACAAATACCAAAAACTGCCTGATATTCAGCGGTATCACTAATATTTTTCAACCAAGTATAAAATGTAAAGAACAATATTTTGATAAATTTCATAATCTAATTACAATTTGTGTTTACATATGTATTGTCTGCTGGTGCGGTACTTGGATAAAAATTATAATAGGAAGAATATGGAGCTGCATTAAACGCTCCAGCAGCATCTAGAATGAAATAACTACCGCCAATTACTAAACCGGGAACACCTCCAAAGGTTGCATAAGCTGATAGTCCTAATTCGAAACCTGATTTTTTTACAGCATAATAATCACCTACACTATATGCAGTATAGCCTTCATAAAAACTGAAAGCAGCATTAAGTGCGAAGGTTCCTTGACCAAATATTTTTGCTACTCTTGAGGCACTTCTTGCAGCTGATCGTGCACCAGTGTATTGGTTACCTCCCCAAGAAGATGAGTTATACCTCCAGTTGCTTCCAAGCCAATTATTACTATTATAAATTACATTTTGTGTTGCACCGGCCGCAAAACCAGCTGCACTTGCACCACTATTAATGGTTTGACCTTGGTTGTAATAGTATTGAGAATTATATGGCATGCTTTGATTACCTGAACCACCTCTAGTTACTTGCAATCCACTAATATCCAAATAATTAATTGGATCATTCAAGTTATACTCGTATAAGTTACTCAATTTACCGGCGAATAGTATCGGATCCTTTGCTGTCCATCTACCTATTGTTGGGTCGTAATCCCTTGCACCAAACCTAATGAATTCAGTGTTTTCGTCGTAGATTCCACCAGCATAAGTGAGAGGCAGGTAAAAGGTTGCCGGTGAAAGGTTAAAGGTTCCTAACTCATCAAAACCGGGAGATTGTATGATTTCCATAACTTGATTCTTAAATAAAATAACAGCCGCAATTATAAATTGCAGCCGCTAATGAAAGATTTGTTTACTAGTTGTTTTCTAAATACCAGTGAATTATCATGATAACTCCTAGAATAGCAAGTAAAATGCTCGTTGCTAACAAGTACATCGCCCGATCTCTAGAATTTTTGTCTTTATTCATGAATATTCTTGAATCTTCCAGAGTAAATTCTTTAAGCGCTAAGGCAATCAAACTACCAACAAGACTAATTAACCCAATTATTAATAATTGCATCATTTCCTCTTATTTAAGGCATAAATGAAAATGCATTTCCAGTTACAAATTGATTATAAATATAGTTACCAGAGCCTGGAAAAGCCGTTGTAATAATACCTGCGATGCCTGCGAAAGTACTTGCATATGGATTTGAGGCCAATCCGCCTATTGTGAGGGCAACTCCGACAGCAGTACTTGAGTAATTACTTTGTCCAGTGATTCTGCTATTATAAGTATCTTGTGCATATGTGATTGCTGAACTACCAATACCAAGGTAAAAGCTTGCACCAGCTGGTGCGAACAAACCCGCACCTGTTCCAACCAAAGCAGCAGCAGTCAGACTACCATTAGCATTTAGTATTATATAATTTTGAAAAGCATCATACTGGAATCTGGCAACGTTTTCATCTACACCAGCATAAGGTCTATCATTAACCGTCGGGTCATTTTCAGATGGATCACCACCAAAACCAAGGGCTTTCTGTAACCATTCCCAAAAATCTTCTCCTGCGTTGATACACATAAAGTCCTGTAATCCTGAAGGATCAAGTCGATTTATAGGATCGTTCCCACAGTACATAAAAAGATTAGCTTGCCCCGCGCCAAACAGCAATGGATCTTTTGTATTCCAACGTGCAGTTACAGGATCGAAATCGCGCGCGCCAAATCTGATTAGCTCAGTATCTTCATCGCAATGACCTCCTGCAAATGAGAATGGTAGGAGATAGGAGTCAGGAGATAGAATTTCGTTACCAAATTCGTCGTAATCTATGCGTTGCACAATATCTCCGTTTGCAGTATTTACTAACATACGCACTGAACCCAAATGATCAGTTATCACCGCTAATGTAGTATCACCCAATACAATATAATCCGGCACATTAATCTTAGTCCCGTAAACATATCGGGCAACAACATTGCCGGAACTATCCAGTTCTGCAATTGGATTTAACTGGTCCTGATATAACCAACGGTTTGTAACGATACCATTCACTTTTTTAGCAATCCTTCTATTCTGCCCATCGATAATATAATCAATCAGTGTGCCATCTGCCTGCCCCGTTTGCGGGGGAAGAGTAACGTTTGTTAAGTTACCGAAGTCGTCGTAAACATAACCGGTTGTATCCGCGCCGACAATCTTAGTCCGTAAACTTCCGTTTGAGGTATAACCGTAAAATGTATTCCCGTATTGGAGCAGTCTGTCCTGAGCATCATAAACGACGTATGTGGTATCGTAACCTGTCATTTGGTCATTTATGGTTATTTCATGCGTACGGTTACCGTTTGAGTCGTAAATGTATTGAGAAATAATAGTGTCATTACGTTCTACCTGTGTCAGGAAACCAATGCTGCTATACGTGTAATCAAAAGTATTCGTAACACCGTCAATCGTCTCTGTTAAAGTTGTAATTCTGCCGAGTGAATCCAATGTATAGTTTGTGGCAAATAAATCCGTTGTATTGTATTGAGCAGTAAAACCGGTAACTTCGCCATAGGTGTTGTAAGAATAACCGGTAGAAACGCTGCCGATGCTTGTACCTGTAAGCAATCCGTTTTGAGCATCGCTGTTAATTGTCAGTGCTCCGGCAGAAGTTAAAATACCGTCATTATCGTAAGTGTAGTTAATTGTGTCATTATTACTAACTGATTGAGAAACAACCCTGAAGTTGTTATCGTAAGTTACATCAACTTTACCGTTAACGGCTCCCGTCCATTCTGTTGAAAGGGGAAGTGAGCCGTCGTAAGTGTAAGCCAGCGAGTTATTTTCAGGTGTTGTTAATGTGCTTAGGTTACCTGAGGTTGTATCATATTCCATTAAAACAGTACCGCGGTCAAAATGCACAGCCGAAGGTTTTCCTACTCCCGCGCAGTTACAGCTTGCAGAGTCGTATTCGATGTGGATAAATGAACTGTCCGATCTAATTACGTGTGTGAGCTGTTTATCCAGGTTATAAACATATTTTAACGCACCGGTACTATCAGGAACCACTGGAGGAATGTAGTCGCTGTTAAGATTACCGGAAGTATAAACAAATGTATGAGCGGATCTTCCCGGGGGTGTTAAAGAAGTAAGGTTACCGTTCTGATCATACGTGTAAAGAATTTCATCATTATTCGGCAGTACCTGTCTCGTCATTCTACCGAGTGAGTCGTATTCAAAGTATTCGTTACGCTGCATCGGATCGGTTAAGGAAGTTAAACGTCCTATATCGTCATAACCGAATGTTGATGAACGCGTACCCTGCGATATGTTTGTAATAAATCCGTCGGAGTTATAAGTATAGTTAACCGGCAGTATTCCGGGAACCTGCGTGCTTATCGGATTAAGCAGTGTATCAACTGTTGTAGTTGTAATTCGTCCTTCGGGTGTAGTTGATGTAAATGTATTTAGAGTACCGTCATAGTCGGTAACAAATTTATTGCCGTTAATGCTAATTGTATCGGAAATTGAAGTAACCTGTTCGCCGACCATTTCGGTTATAACTTTATCGCGGGTTGTACTTAAAGTTAAACCACCCGGTGTAGTAATTGTAACATCCTCCAAAGGTGCCTGCAGTTCAAATTGAGGATCGGGTTTCTTCTCGGAAACAATTGTTGTTCCGTCCGGCCTGGTAGTGGTTGTTATTCCATCACGAGAAAGAAGAGTTGTAGTAGCTAACCCGTTTTCCGATGTATTGGTGAACAAAATATTATCATTCCCGGTTGTTTCAATTTGATAGGTTCGTTTTCTACCTTCCGCCGTTTCCGTTGTAATCTTGAAACCATCGGGGACCTCCTGCCTGGTCATGGAAATAGAACTGCCGGCCGGATTTACATCGCTGGTTAAAAAGCCTTCATTATCGTAGCTAAACACATAATCGTTACCGCGCGGATCTTTCATAGTACTTAACAAGCCGCTATCGGTGTATGTAAATGAGTATTCATCGCCGGAAGGTTGAATAATTTTCTTCAGGTGATTTTTCTCATCAACAATAAAGTATGTTATTTGATTTAATGGTGATATCAATTTTTCAACACGATTATTATTATCAAACACCAACCGGGTATTTCGGGAGTATTGGTCAACAATAGAGGAAAGCTGTCCTTCAGTATTGTATTCAAATGTAAAAATATCTCTCCCGGTAAGTGTATTAGTTGTTTTCAGATGTTTTCCGTTTAAGTCAAATGAATACAACTCAGATCCATCTTCTGAGACAATATTATATGACAGGAAACCATTTGTAAGATAGTCCGGATAATTTAAACGTAATTCACGAATTCTATTATCATTAGGATCAGCGATATAGATTGATTTGTTTGGCGCAAAGACCATTCCTAATGGATTATCAAACCTTGCCAAAGAGGCAAATACATTTTCTTTAATAGGTGAATGAACACCGCGTTTGCCGGCTATGGTATAAACGAGTGTGTCGGTTGTTATAATACGAATTGTGCCGGTTCCCTCAGAAAAGATTAGTTCATTATTATTGTTGAGTACCAAATCATTAGGATTAATTCTTGCAGAGTAGGCATGAATTCCTTCACTGTAGGAACCTAAATTTCCGGCACCGGCAAAACGATGAATAATACCATCCGGTGTAATTTTCAAAATTCTCTGCGCTTGCGTAATGTACAAGTTTCCTTCGTTATCACAAAGTAAGCCGGAAGGCGTTCTGATGTGCGATTCAGTTGCGAATACTTCAGTTTGAGGATTATTGGAGCCAATATCAGGGTCATTGTTTCGTCCAGCATACGTCGAAATTAGTCCACGTGTATCAATCTTGCGAACGCGCTCATAATAATATACACGGGACCCAACGCTAAAATAATTCTCGGCAAAATAAATCGAACCATCCGGAGCAAGTGCCAGGTCGGATACATCGCCTAATTTAGTCTCGGTTGCTATTGTAAAATCGTTCGCTGAGTATCCTTTCGTCCCCGTACCGGCAATAGTTGTAATAATACCATTATTATCGATTTTTCTTATTCTATAATTTGCAGCATCAGCGAATATGATTTCTCCGGCAGAATTAACAATTATGCCTTGAGGAGAGTTAATCCAGGCGGAACTTGCGGAAATACCATCTCCATTGTACCCGCCGTTAGGTTGTGTCCCAGCTATTCGTTCAATAATACCATCTTTAGTAATTTTTAATATACGATGTCCTGCGCCGCCAAAACCACCGCCCGCATCTGAGATATAAATATTCCCTTCAATATCGGAAGTTAAATAGTTGGGATAGTTTAAGTTGGCATCAGCTGCTTGGCCGCCAATTCCCGCAGATCCTACACTTCCGTTGCCTGCAAAGAAAGACATTACAGAAAAAATATCCTCACTTGTCGTTTGTGTTCCGTCTCCTCTAAATAGTACTTTCGATTTTGGATCAAATGTGTGATGATCCGAAATTGTCCAGTTACCAATATCTGCATTTTCGAAAACAGGATTAATTAGAGTAACTTCATATTCCTGACTTAAAGCTATTCTGGACCTTGGATTATCAGAATCAATAGGTATACCCGGGAATGTAAATCCAAATTGGTTTACTCTTACATATACTGCTCGATAAATATAATCTATCTTAATATTGGCTTTTGCGGCGCCCTTAAACTCCCGTCCGTAAGCATCTTTTCCATCCCAGGTAAAAGTATCAATAATCCCTACTTCAGGTTGAAATACTTTTTTATAATTTATACCTGCTATATCAACGTTAAGAACTATTTCCAAAACACCATCCGGCAAATATCCTTCACTAACAGGAATTATTATTTTTTTATTATTTGTATAGCCTTTAGTTCTTTTGCTGTTGTAATTCAGAGTAAATGGTGTCCCTGTTAATGATATTCGTTCACCTAAAAACTGATCCTGAACGCCGATTATTGAACCGGGAAGCGTGCATGATTCAAAGTTAAAACCATCAAGAGAGCTTTTGCCATTTTCCTGGTTTGGATTTTCAGAACCTTGCACTGCCTGTCTGCCCCAGTTTGCATCGAGTGGAGAAAAATGAGGAGTAGCTATTCGCCAGAGAGAATTGCCTATTGAATAGAGCCCGGCCAGTTCTTTTGCTTCAGCTAAGGTAATTCCTTGTACCAATAATGAATCCGGATGCTCTGCAACATTATCACCATCCCAATCAATTTGTGCCACTCCGTTTTGAATATCAGTAATTTTAATAATTTGTCCGCTTTCCATTGCTACCCATTTACCCAGCTCATAATTATAATAACCAACCGGTACAGGTATTCCAACCGGGAAATCGAGAAAGTTATCAACATGAAGTACTACAGGTTTTGAAAATTCTACTGAGGAAGCTGAATTATTTATCGCCTCATCAACTGAAAGTTCCACACAGTAAGTGTAGGCTGTAGCAGGAGGCAGGGGAGCGGGCATTGCTTCAGGCCCGTTATCGCCGATAGTATACTCTGTTGCTCTTACATTTAACGTCGAAATGGGTTGTGTAGAACCATCTGGGAATTTCATTACCGCCTGTGTGCCTTGCTCAAATAACATGGTTGCTTGTCTTGTTCCGTCATTATCTGTTACAACACTGCCCCTGGCTACTTCGATTGAATCGGTAAACGTAATTGTAGTGACATTGGTATCGAGTTGGGTTAAATAAACATCTTCCAGCACAACATAATCCTGCCAGGGGACATCAGTTGTTCTCTGTACGCGAAGATAACCTTCCCTGTAATAATTAAGAGTCAGGTTGCCGCCGCCGTTAACAGCTATATCATATTTACCATCGGCTCTTGTATGTGTTTTTCCTAATTCAGGATGATTAAGTACTGTTACTTCAACTCCGGGCACCGGATTGGAATTATTATCATAGATGATCCCTTTTAATACTGCAATACGAATTGGTTCGAAATCATCGGGATTAACACCTGTTTGTATCGGATTTGGTCCGGTAAAAAGAAACTCAACCGCATCAATCATTGTTGGGGTAGAAGTAGTATCAAGCGGGGGCGCAATAGTTACAGGATCAGGCGGTATTATGAGACTTTGTCTAAACACCGATACCGAATCGAGTGTAGAATTTCCGGCTTCATCAGTTACAACTAAATTAATTACATTATTTCCTTCAGTTAAATTTACGATATAGCTAAACGAACCATCCTGCGCAACTGCAGCGGTATCGTTATTTACCATTAGGGAAACTCCGGTAGCTTCGGTAATTACACCTTTTACATGAATAGCAGAACTATCCGTAGTTGATCCGTCGACAGGGTAGGATATAACAAGCGCCGGTGCAACAGTATCCAGCGTCAAGAATCTGGTATCCGAAGTTACATTTCCCGCCTCGTCAATTGCTTCAATCGTAATCGTGTTCCCGCCTTCGAGAAGTGTTACGGAAGTTGTAAAGTTACCCGATCCATCAACTACAACTGAATCGCCGTTAACTGTAACTGTTCCATCTGACACATTACCCGAAACATTCACGCTCGATATGTTTGTTATGCTGCTGTCCGCAGGTTCTGTAATTGTTAGCACAGGTGAACTAGTATCCAGCGTCAAGTATCGAGAATCGGAAGTTACATTTCCCGCCTCATCCGTCGCTTCAACGGTAATCGTGTTCCCGCCTTCGACAAGTGTTACTGATGTTGTAAAGTTACCCGAACCATCAACCACAACAGTATCGCCGTTAACAGTAACTATTCCATCGGACACGTTACCGGAAACATTCACACTGGCGATGTTTGTTACACTGCTATCGGCTGGCTCATTTATAGTAAGTATCGGAGCGCTGGTATCGAGTGTCACATTTCGAACTACCACATCACTGTCATTAACGCTGTTGTAAGCGGTAATATTTATTGTATTTAATCCTTCATTTAGATTTATTGTGGTTGAAAAAGTACCGTCTCCATTTACGGTAACATTCGACCCGTTTACTTTTACGGTATTGGAAGGATCATCAACGTTACCGTCAATATTTACAGGTGAAGTGTTTGTCAATAAATTATCGACCGGCGAAGTTACAACTAAAACAGGGGGTAGTACACCGGACTCTGTTGTAAAATTCCAGACTGAAGACCAGCCGCTTGTTCCTTCGCTATTGGTTGCATTAACTCTCCAGTAATATTGCGTTGAGTTTAACAGGCTGCTTAAATTATAATTTGTAAGCGTAATATTACTTTCATCAACTATTGTTGTTGCGAATGCCGAACTTGTTGAAACCTGCAGCCTGTATGACGCTGCACCGCTCGATGCGTTCCAGCTTAAGGAAGGTGAAGTATTTACGCCCGTGGAGTTATTGGCTGGCGACGAAAGAATCGGCGTATTTGGAATTGCAGGCGGAGTTGCAGAAGTAGTAAAGCTCCATGTATCGGACCAATCGGTATCTCCGGATGGTTTTGTCGCTTTAACGCGCCAGTAGTAAGGTGTCAATAAGTATAAGCCTGAGGCAGTGAAGCTTGTACCGGAAGTTGTTTGATCTATTTGAGGTATTCCAAAATACTGTGATGTTGCAACTTGTATTTGATACGAAGTTGCGCTGTCAACTACATTCCACAAAAAAGTATGATTAGTTGCAATATCGGTTGAAGAGTTTGAAGGAGAAATAAGCGTTGGTCCCGGGTTGGGTGAGCCTCCTCCTCCCGGCAGGCCCGTAGTGAAACTCCAAACCTCCGACGTGTAGTTAGTTGTTCCGTCGTTAGCAAGAACGCGCCAGTAATAATTTGTGGAATATGCCAATGTAGTTACCTGGAAGCTTGTTGATGATAAATTTTCCCGGTTAACATAGAGGACTGAAAAATTACTGGTTGTAGAAATTTGAAGATTGTATGTTGCGTTCTGTATAGCCTGCCAGGAAAAAGTATAAGTTGCCGGGATATCTGTTGATCCGTTTGCAGGGGTGAGCAAAACCGGCAAATTATCCGGCTCCAGTTGCGCACCCGTTGTAAATGATCTTGGGGAGGTATAAACATACCCTGAGCCCGTGTTTGTGCCGACTCTCCAGTAATAAGAGGTGTACTGGAATAAACCCGTAACCTGGTAAGAAGTACCGGGAATATTTGAAACATCCACCTGGCTCCACCAAAATTGCGGTGTGGAAGATATTTGCAAATGGTATGTTGCGCCGGCTACCTCGCTCCATTCAAATGTTTGATTTAAATATACATTTGTTGCGGCATTTTCAGGTGTTAATAAATTTGTAGTTTGAGCGAAATGAAATTCTGTGCTAAAAATAAACAGCAACGAAACTAAAAGGCCTGAGTTTAGGTGTTTTTTCATTTAATCCTCGCGTGTTGGAATAATATCACTTATAACAAATATCGCTTGCTACAGATCGTATTTATTACAAATTAGATTTATTCTCTTGTTTACTATTGACTTAAGAGACAACAATATATAATTGGATAAGATATCTATTATAAATAATTCAGATATAATTGATATTAATGATCAAGAAATGAAAAAACGAAACAAAGAATCAACTCATACTTGGAAATAAAAATAATAAATAATTATGATCAAAAGTAATGACTTTTTTTTCGCTTGATTTTTATATAATATAAAGATACTTTTATCTACTGATTAGTTATCCGGCATAATGAAGATTTGTAATGAAAAGGGTTATATTTTAGCGTCTACACTAATGATAAGTCTTGTGGTTACCTCGTTAATGTTCTCCATTTTCTTAGTTGTATTTTTAAATAATTATGTTACACAAAAAAAAATTGGCAAAAAAAAAGTTGATTTGGCTAATATGTCCGGTCTTCAGCAAATGATTTCTAACCCGGATGAGCTTTCGGAAGGTTTGACCGAATTTGAAATCGATTCAATTGAAGTGCTAAGTAATATTAACTTACGCGGCCTGTTTTACGAAATTGAGGTTTTTACAACGAAAAATGGCGATTCATCACGATGCCAATATTTAATTGCAAATAATACGAATGATCATCTAAATAACGCTTTTACCATATCAAGACCTGATTTTAGAGGGGTTGTGGCAGGCAAAACCGGTATTAAAGGTAATATGCAAACAACGAATGATCGAATTACTTTTGGAAGTATTCCTGGAATAACCGGGGGAAACAACAACTACCTGCAGGGAGACCTGTTAACAAATGAAGACATTCCGCAAAAGCTGGTAAATGAAGAAACGTTCACTTCGGTTTTTAACCTGAAAGAAATTGATAATTCGCAAGTTATAAACGTTAACGGACCCATAAATTTAGACAGATCATACATTTCGGAGTTACGTTCAAATGTTCTTAACATTAGCGGGGATCTGATTGTTAGCGACACTTTGCTGACGTCGGCAAGCTTTGAAGATTTGTTTGTTTCGGTAAGCGGAAGCGTTTTGTTTGAAGAGAGTACGGTAAGCAAAATAAACTTAAGTATAGTAAGCGACGGTCGTGCAGAAATAAATACCGGCTGCAAAGTGGAGAACATTCTGCTTTCAACAACCGATACCATAAAAATTAATCCTAACAGCCAATTCTTTAACTGCCAGTTATACTCTAAAAAAAGTATTTTGATTGATAACTGTTTGTTTGAATATCCTTCAACTATAGGCCTTTATGTTGATTGCAGTGAGGAATCAAATTTTAGAAATACTATAGATCTTCAATCAACGGTAGTTAACGGAACAATTATGCTTGTATCAAGCGTAACAGGTTTAAGCGGCAATAAAAGTAAAATATTAATTGATAAAGGAAGCAGGATACAAGGCTTTGTTTATTCCGAAAATAACCTGGAATTGTACGGCCCGGTTTACGGGAGCCTCTACACTTATAATGTTTTGTATCATAAAAAACCTACGGACTATATCAACTGGTTGGTTGACCTGGAAATTGACAGGAAAAAACTGGATGAAAACTTTTTAATTCCCGTTTGTTTTAATGTTTCGCGGGACTATGAAATTTTGGATAGAAAATGGATCCGTTAAAGTGCGAAAAAGGCTTTACAATTATCGAAGTATTAACAAGCATTGTTGTACTTGGTTTGGTAGTCACGCTTTCAATAATTCTAGCCAATAAAATTTTTAATTATAGCGGAAGCGCTTCTAAGAACGATGTTTTTTTAGCCGTTTCAAACGAGATGCAATACACTTTGCACAATAGAAGGACAATTGATACAAGTTATTTTTCCGGTACAGGTAGGCATAAAATTTTCAGGTCCGTAAAAGAGCTTGAATACCTTTACGAGATTGAAGTATAAGCAACAAAGCAGTGGGATAACGGGAAAATTATCTCATTAAAATCTTTAATTAAAAAATGAAAGTTTGTAAAAACAATAACGGGTTTACAATATCTGAAACTTTGGTTGTTATCAACCTGGCTTTGTTAATGTTTATTATACTGGTTGGTTTTTATCTTTTTATGATGAAATTTTCAAGTAATTTGAATACAAGATTATCTTCAAAGCAGGACCTGTATGATCAGATTTTTTTTATTTCCCAGGCTTTAGAGCGGTCGGAGAGGTATACTATCAACGTTGATGAAGAAAGCGCTCAAATCAAACTGAAGGAAGGCGGGGTAATTGATTTTAAGAATGGGCAGATTATTATCAACGAGGAATTTTCGCTTAGCGATTCTATTGATTACAGCATTCAAATATTTAATTTAGATAAGGAGCAGGTTTTTATAAAGAACGGGCAGTGTGTAAGACGTCCATTCGATTCGGATATTCCGTTTAGCTTAGTCTCGGCGGATTTAAATTGGGTGGAGTTTATTTTTGAACGCAATAATCGAGAAATAAAATTTACACATTATCCTTCGTCAACAAGTATTACTAACTTTAAGAACATTCACCTGTAAAATGTTTAGAGAAATTTCGATAAAAGAATTTACCGAGTTCAACAGGGTCTTCAGCTTACTCCTGCTGTCCCGGTTAACCGTTATTAGTGCGCTGGACTTGATTATCAGGCAGACAAAAAATGAAAAATTTAAAAAGGTCCTCGGTACAATAACTTCGAATATTAAATCCGGTCATTCATTATCCAAAGCATTCTCAAAATATCCCGCAATATTTTCGGAAATTTACATTGCAAATCTTAAAGTAGCTGAAGAAACCGGCAATATTGCTGAAGTACTAAACGAATTCGCAGATTACCAGGAAAAATTCCTGCAGTTAAAGAGCAAAATTATTCAGGCTCTCCGTTACCCGGTTTTTGTACTTTTAGTTTCGTTAGCCGTAATATTTTTTATGCTGTTTTTCCTTATTCCAACTTTCGAATCCCTTTTCCAATCCGTTCGTGCCAACATTCCACCGTTAACAGCTTTTTTGCTTGACCTGAGTGAATTCTTCGTTAATAACTCAATTGAAGTGTCAATAGTTTCTATTGTCGTTCTGCTGTTTGTTTGGTTTTTATTGAAAAATAAAAGTGTAAAGGAGAACGTAATCGACCGGCTTCTTA
>JANQLA010000099.1 GCA_028280855.1 Melioribacteraceae bacterium | reverse complement strand
TTTTATTATTAACCAATGATCAGTAATTATATATGAAACATCATGTTTCACCATGTGTTTGTTTTTAGCGAATTTTCCAATGTTTTAAATGGCACTATAGTTGACTTAGTCATCCATTGATCTGTTGAATCGAAAAAAAATAGGAAAAGGATGAAAAAGTTAATTCTGTTATTTGCCGCTCTTTCAATTTTTATTGGATGCCAGGAAGACAAAATTGAAGAATCTCCCCTTCCCTCCGAATCACTTACAAAAGTAAATTCTTGCGAAGGATGTCACACTAATTACGATCATCTTAAAAAAGTTTATACTCCCGATCCCCCGGCAACCGGCGGCGGCGGCTGTGGCGGTGATATACCTCATTATGAACCTTATGACAGAGTATACCTCGGAGGTAATGGTTACGAAGAGTTTAAAAACGGAATGCATGGAAAAATCAGTTGCGTAACATGCCATAACGGCGTTGACGGCACGGACGACAAAGACGAAGCGCATTCGAAAGATTTTATCAAACATCCGTCTATGCATGCCAAGGAAAAATGCGGTACATGCCATCCCAAAATTGTAAACAAAACGACCAATAGTTTGCACGAGCAGGGATGGGGACAAAAACGCATGGTGGTTCAAAGATCAGGCGTTGGCGAGCACCCAACGGATTTCGATAAGCTTACCGAACTGATGCAGGAAGGCTACAATACAAACTGCGCTAAATGCCACGCTACATGCGGAGATTGTCACATCACCCGTC
This sequence comes from Melioribacteraceae bacterium, assembly GCA_028280855.1. Classification (GTDB taxonomy): domain Bacteria; phylum Bacteroidota; class Ignavibacteria; order Ignavibacteriales; family Melioribacteraceae; genus PGYT01. The sequence continues at coordinate 8,618 of JANQLA010000099.1, read as the reverse complement.
CGATACAAGGTGGCGGAGGATTGTACAAAGGTCATCAATTCAGCAAACCTGACATGCTTGATAACTGCGTTACATGCCATGTTAGCCGCGGCGGGCATGCGTACCTCGGACAGGCAATTGGAACAGTACCCGATGTGCATCTAACCAAAGCAAATTACAAGTGTATTGATTGCCACACAAAAGATGAAATACACGGCGACGGCAACATATACGAAACACGTTACGAAATGCCTCAATTGCCTGAGTGCCAGGATTGCCACACCGATTTAGCAAACTCAAATCCTTTCCACTCGGTGCATATGGAAACAATGAACTGTTATGCGTGTCATTCGCAGGAGTACAATAATTGCGGAAGTTGTCACATAAATGGCGAAGGCGCCAGAATAGCAGCATACCAGGATTTCAAAATCGGCTTGAATCCAATTCCTGATTTGAAGCCTTATAAATTTGTAACTCTTCGACGTTCGTTATCGGCCCCTGACAGTTGGAAAGAATACGGAACACCGAATCTAAACAATTTTGATGTAGCGCCAACATTTAAATATACTACACCTCATAACATTATCCGTATAACATCAAGAACCGGTGAAAAAATAGATGGTGAATGGCAAACTTACGCTAACTGTACCCAAGGATGTCATATTAACGGTGAAAAAAATAAGGACCTATTTTTGTTTGAATCCGACCTTGAAGACTGGGAAAAACCTGCCAACAAAGGAATCATTGTAGACGGTAAATTACCATCCGGTTGGGGTCAATAATTTTATAGAATAAATACAAAACAAACTAATAAAGGAGAAACACAATGCAACTAAGAAAGCTTTTTTACTTACTACTTATATTACCAATTCTATTCCTGAACACTGCCTGTAGTGATGATGATGACAATGGGACAGGTCCGATTGAAGAAATTAATGAAAGTGAAGTTTTGGCAAAATATATTGAGGCTTTGCCAGGCGGTGTAAAAGGTATTCAAGCAATGGCAAAAGCAAAGGACGTTAATGGTAAAATACTAGCCGGCGCTACTGATCAATTTGTTATTGATATTAGACAAAAAGCTGATTACGATGACGGTCATATAAAAGGTGCAGTTCATGTTGAGCTAAAAGACATCGTAACATATTACGAAACAAATGATCTTAGCAAATATGCTACCGTAGTTATAGCATGTTACACAGGCCAGACTGCTGGTTTTGCTACTGCATTATTAAGAGTATTAGGGTATACCAACGTAAAAGACTTAAAATGGGGAATGTGTAGTTGGAATCCTGAAACTGCAGCAAGATGGAATAACACCATTGCAAATGGAAATGCTTATGCTTCACAATTTTCTACTACATCTACAGATAAAAATCCTGCTGGAGAATTACCATTAATTGAAACTGGTAAAAAGACAGGTGAAGAAATATTGAGAGCAAGAATCGATCAATTGTTAGCCGACGAAGGGAATAGCGCGTTTGGCAATAGCGCTGTAAAAGCATCTGACGTTTTTGCAAGTCTTGATAAATACTATGTTGTGAACTATTGGGTAAAAGCAGAATATGATTTAGGTCATATCCCAGGTGCTGTTCAATTCGATCCAGCTGAACCATCTGATTTCGCATTCAGTAAATATTTAAATACTCTCCCAACGGACAAAGAAGTAGTAGTTTATTGTTACACCGGGCAAACTTCTGCTCATATGGCTGCTTATTTAAGAATACTTGGATATGATGGTAGAAGTCTAGTGTATGGTGTTAACAGCATGAGTTATGATATAATGATTAAGAATCAATTTACATCGGCTGAAACACACGACTATGAATTAGTAAAATAGTAATAAAAAAGAGCCCCTGTAAATGGGGCTCTTTCTTCTAGTGACCATTTTTTTAATAATATACATTTATAAAATAATTTGATATTTTCGTTACCATGAGTGAGATGTTAGCAAATCAATATTTTATGGCTCGTAAGTATAAAGACGCCTACCCTTTGCTTGAAGATGCGCTTTCATTAAATCCTAAGTCCAAAGGCATTAAAAGAAAATTGATAATTTGCTACACTCAGACCAATCTGCTCGATAAAGCTCTCGATATGTTTCTCGATTTAATCAAAGAGGATATTAAATTTGTAACCGAAGCGGATCCAATCCATGATGATTGCCCCTGCCCCGAATTAGTCGGTAATGATTTCATTGACGTGGATCCTGAAGAAACGTACTCATATAATTTAGCATACGGTATTATATGGCTCTATTGCGATATTCAACACTCGCTCGAACACTTTGTAAACCTCTGCAGCCAGCGAAAGAATATTGATAAAATAAACTGCGTCATTAACATTCTGAAAAATCACCTCGGTCAAGGGCAACCCCAAGCCTTATCGTAATTTAGGCTAAATGCCTTCAATTCACATTTGCAGTCAACGAACTTTTACAAGCGGAAGCTCACATAAAGAAATCTGTTTTAGAAGACTTTGAATAACCATCCAAAGGCGGGCGAAGCAAAAAACAAAGTTGCGATTTTAATCTGAATTTTCACTATAACATCATCTACTTCTTACTAATATTGGGTTATGCGAAGCCTCCTTTTATTCATTTCTCAACGATACGGCCGGATTAATAACGGCTGCTTTTATAGTATTATAACTTACTGTCGCTAATGCAATTAACATCACCAGGATTCCCCCGATAATAATTGTGATCGGACTTATACTTGTTTTGTAAGCAAAGTCTTCAAGCCATTTTCCCATAAGGTAAATTACTAAAGGTACAGATATGCAAAAGGCTACGGAAACGTAAACTAAAAATCGTTTTACAAAATTAAATGAGATGTTTGTAATACTGGCGCCAAGTGTTTTCCTTATTCCTATCTCTTTCGTTTTATGTGCAATCAGCAGAGATGATAGAGCGAATAGCCCAAGACAAGCTATTATAATACCGATTATGGAAAAAATAATACCAACCGATTCAAGCCTTTCCTGCGCGGAATATAATTCCTGGAATCTTTCATCAACGAAGAAATAATTGAGCGGTAATCCCGAATCAAAATTCGCCCAAACATTTTGTATTTTTCCTAACGAAGCCTGTATATCCTTGGAATTTAGTTTGAGCGATAGGAAGTTATGCACTTTTTCTTCACTTGACCTGTAAGCATGAATAACAGGAAACACATCATCCGTCAAGGAAGCAAAATTATAACTTTTAACAACTCCCAATATTTTTATTTTATGCTCCCCAAAGTTCAGCATTCCGTCGTCTTTTGAATTCCATCCGATATCTTTTAAAGCCGCCTCGTTAACTATTACGCTCATCTCGGCTTCAGCAACTTTTTCTTTTTCAAAATTCGATCCTTCAAGGAACTCTATGCCATAAGTTTCAAAATAATTCTCATCGATGTAAGACATTTTGTGTCGAAGTCGCTGATCGGCAGGTCTGTCATCAGGGTAAACAAATGTATGCCAGCCCGCCCAACTGCCGGGTACATGCGTTGAATATGTAATGCTGCTTACTTCCGGTAATTGCGAGAGTTCGTTTTTCAGAGCAGTAATTTTTTGAATTCCCGAATCAGAATCTTTAAAGTCGCTTGCTTCTACCCTAATTGCGAGAACGTTATCCTTCTTAAAATTTAAGTCCGCGTTTTTCATATAAGAAATCTGATCCCGCATAACGCTTACGCAAACGATTAAAGAAATTGAAACAATAAATTGAAAAACAACGAGCGCATTTCTAAAACCAATTTTAGATGGATTAGATTTAAGCTGCCCTTTAAGTGTATCAACAGGGTGAAACCTTGAAAGCACGAATATGGGATAGAACGATGCAAGTAAGCTGACGACCAGGGTTAAAAATATTATCCCCGGTAAAATAAAAGGATCGCTAAAGTAATTTGCGGACAAACTCAAATCGAAGTATAAGTTAAAATATGGAAGCAGCAATTCCGCTAATCCAATTGCAACCAGAGATGAAATTGAAGCCAGGATTAATGATTCAATGAACTGCTGCTTTATCAAATTCGATCTCGTAGCACCCAGCACTTTTCTTAAACCCGACTCCCTCGCCCGCTCAAAGGATCGTGCCGTTGTCAGGTTGGTGTAATTTATTATTGCAATTAAAATTATACTGAATGCGGCAGCTAGTAAAATATAAGCGTAAACATTAGTATTATTTTCTTCGTTGTTAAGATTGAGCAAAGGAGTTAGTTTCAACTTCATTCGTTCCGCATCTTCGGCGCTGAATATTTTTGAGACAAAATCCGGCAGTTTGGCTTCAAGCGTTGCTGGAATCTCCTTTTCATTTAATAATACATACGTATATAACCATGAGCCTCCCCAATTTTCTTTCAATCGATCAATAGATTTTATACTTGAAGTGGAAAATATTAGCTGCGGTCGATATGTAATGTTTTTAGGTAAAGCGTCCAGCACTCCGACTATTTTATAATCAGTTTCGAAATCACGCGTTATAATTTTGCCGATTGGATCATCGTCACCAAAATATTTTTTTGCAATTTCTGCCGAAATAACTACCGAAAATGGATCATTAAACATACCCGTAACTGAACCTTTTACAATTGGATAATCGAATACCTCGAAAATATTGGCGCTTGCCCAAATAATTTCCTCTTTAAATTTTCTATCGCCTACCCTAATCCAATCTTCGTCATCCCATATATGTATCGCGTCTTCAATTGAAGGATAATCGTTCTTCAAAGCCTCCGCCATTGGAAACCAGGTATCTCGGACAATTTGGGTACCTGTTGGAATTTTTCGTTCCTTGTATACCTGGTAAATTCTTTCGGATTTTGAAAATAGCGAGTTATGATTTAATTCTGAATCGGAGAAAAGGTATATTATTAACGCAGCACAAATTGCTGTAGAGAGACCAATGATATTTACAAGCGAATTTAATTTATACTTTAGCAGGCTTCTAATACTTATTTTAAGGTAATTTTTAAACATATAACACCCAATATCTTATTTTATGCATAGGTTTGACGCCGGGAGTAATGAAAATGTTACAAGGGATATTTAATTATTTTTGAGCCGATAGCAACCGGATATTTGATACAAAATATAATCTGCATCGCCTTAATCTGTTCAGTGATTTTCTAATATTTTATCTAATCCGTTTTGACTCTCTTTTTTCCTCTTTTTTCAATAGCTTTATGAACTAAAATAATACGCTATATACCGATTAAATTTTATGTTAGGATTAATACATACACTCAATATTTTTCTTCTGTTTGCTTATCTTATAACTACTTTTGCTTATTTATCGGACTTCATAAAAAGGACCGATTTGTTAAATAATGCTAAAAGAGTTTTTTTATTCATTACAATAGGAATCCATTTATTTTATTTACTTGCCCGTACGATTGAGTTTGATCATTTACCGATTATTAACAAATTTGAAATTTTTACCCTGCTTGCATTTGCGATAGCATTTTCATATTTCATTTTGGAATTGCTTTCTGATGTTCGGGGAACCGGCGTATTCATTCTAATCATCTCGCTTATTTTTCAGACATTCTCTACAATTTTTATTGAGGACCTGGTAATCGTTCCGGAGGTTTTGAAAAACAGACTTCTCGGCCTTCACGTAATAAGCGCTTTGCTCGGCTACTCCGCTTTTGCAATGTCGGCCGTATACGGACTTTTATTTATAATGCTTTACAAGCAGCTTAAGCTGAACAGATTCGGTTTGATTTTCAGCCGCTTGCCGAGCCTGGAATCATTGGAAAAATTGAGCTACTACTCGGTAATTATAGGATTTGTGCTGCTAACGTTTGCAATGGCTATCGGTGTAATATGGCTCCCGGAAGCATTCCCAAATGCAAGTTTACTTGATCCGAAATTAGTCTCAACTTCAATTGTATGGTTAATATTCGGAGTAGGTATTTTGGCTAAAGCAGTTGGTAACTGGTATGGAAAAAGAGTAATAATGTTTTACCTGACAGGTTTCGTTGTTGCGATGTTATCCATGTTATTCACAAATATGATGGCGAAGAGTTTTCACGTGTTTTATTAAATGATTAGTAAAGTTAGTTAATGAATATAGTTGGTATTTCAATAAATCATCGTACGGCGCCAATCGGAGTAAGGGAAGAATTGCATCTTTCTCCTGCCGAGATTACCGAGTTGGTAGCCGTGCTTAAAGAGAAATTATTATCCGGCGGATTTATACTTTCTACCTGCAATAGGACGGAAGTTTTCGGTATACAGAAAGACGGGAAGGTAGATTTTAACCGGCTGTTAAACGAACTGCTTCAATTCAAGCACGTCGAAAATTTATCGGCTAAAAATTTTGAAAAGTTTTTTTCCTGCAGTGCTGTTAAACATATATTTAAAGTTACATCGGGAGTTGACTCTTTGGTCGTTGGCGATAGCCAGATTCTCGGCCAGGCAAAGGAGGCTTTTCAATTAGCGGAAGACTTGCAATTCACGGATTCGGTAATAAAGCGAGTATTTGATGTAGCGATAAAAGTCGGCAAACGGTCAATCAAGGAAACCCTAATTGGTGAAGGAGCAGTTACCGTTAGTTTTGCTGCTGTTCAGGTTGTTGAAAAAATATTCGCAGATCCTTCTACCAAAAGCGCTCTGGTTATAGGTACCGGAGAAACAGGCAAACTCGCTGCAACACATTTAAAAGAATTGGGTGTTGTAGACCTCACTATTACCAACAGAACTATTGCACGTGCCGAACAAGCCGCTAAATTCCTTAACTGCAATGTCGTTCCGTTTCAGAACTATAAAGATGAATTACATCAATACGATATTATATTTTCCGCTACAAGTTCCGAAGGGTACGTGTTAACAAAAGACGAAGTTCAAAGAGCTATGAAGCTTCGCAAAGGTAATCCAATATGTCTTATGGACATTGCTTTACCACGCGACATTGATCCCGGCGCTCAAAAAATTGATAACGTTTTTTATAATGATATTGATTCGCTAAGTGTAATTGTTGATCAGAATATGAAAAAGCGTAAAGAGGAAATTCCGAATGTCGATAAAATTATTGTTGAAGAGATGATAAACTTCTATAGCTGGTATAATACGCTGGATGTAGTACCAACAATCAAATCCATGCGCGAATTTTTTGAAATAATAGGAACTGACGAGCTTGAGAAAATTAAAAATAAAATCAACGACGAAGATTTTGAAAAAGTAGAAGACATGATTCGTCGCCTTCTTGGAAGGATAATGCACAATCCTACAATGGCCTTGCGCGAAGTAGCCGAAAAAGGGACTAATACGGATGAAGTTGCAAAGCATTCTTTGATGGTCAAAAAGTTGTTTAACTTAAACGGTTTCTCACCCTCAAAAGAAAATGCAGAAAATAAAAATTCAAACACAATAAAGAGTTAAAGCCAATATATGGAAAAACAAGTACTGGTTATCGGCACCCGCAAAAGCGATCTTGCATTGTGGCAAGCGAATTTCGTTAAAAAGGAACTTGAGAAGAAAAACAAAAATCTAAAAATTGAACTAAAGCTAATAAGCACAAAAGGCGATAAAATTCTTGACGTAGCATTATCAAAAATAGGCGACAAGGGTTTGTTCACAAAAGAATTGGAATTAGCATTGCTGAATGATGAGATCGACATTGCGGTACATAGTTTGAAAGATTTACAAACCGATATCCCCAAAGGTTTGAAACTAGCCGCTGTTACGAAACGTCATCATGTTGAAGATGTGTTGATCGCTCGTAAAAAAGGAATGACTATAGAAAAGTTATCTGAAGGAGCGACCGTTGCTACGGGCTCTCTGCGCCGCAAGAGCCAGCTAAAACATTTGCGCCCGGATGTAAAAGTGGTGGAGCTGAGAGGCAACGTTCCAACTCGTATAAAGAAATTTCAGAAATCCAAATGGGATGCTATTATTCTTGCACGCGCAGGTGTAGAAAGATTGAAAATGAAGAAACATATTTCATCAATTATTCCGAAAGATGTTATGCTGCCTGCTGTTGGGCAAGGAGCTTTGGGAATTGAAATAAAATCAACAAATAAATTAGCCGAACAAGCTGTAAAATCTATTCACGATGAAAACACGTATTGCGCCGCAGTTGCTGAACGCGCGATGTTAAAATCGCTCGAAGGTGGCTGCCAGGTTCCTATAGGGGCTTTAGCCGAAGTAAAATCCAACGGGTTGTACCTGGATGGTTTGGTTGCTTCCGTTGATGGTTCGATAACTTTTGCAACCAGGTTAAAAGGTAAAAAGTCCGAAGCGGTAAAACTCGGCAAGGCAGTTGCAAGCACACTTAAAAAAGCCGGTGCCAATAAGGTACTAAAAGAAATATACAAAGAAGCCGGTAGAAATTAGCTAATTATGAAAGCTCTCGATAATAAAATAGTGTATATCAGTAGGAATCGAGCTCAATCAGCTAATGAAATTAATCTATTGGAAAAGAATGGTGCGCGTGTAATTGCTTTTCCTTCAATTAAAATAAAGCCTATTAAGGATACTACTTTAATTGACGATGCAATAATCAACATAGATCAATTTGATTACATTATCTTTACTTCGGCAAACGCCGTTAAATATTTTTGTAGAAGAATTACAAATTTAAGTAACAGTTTACCCGCATCATTGCAGGTTGTAGCCGTTGGGCAAAAGACAATGGAAGAATGTGAACAGAACAG
>JANQLA010000084.1 GCA_028280855.1 Melioribacteraceae bacterium | reverse complement strand
ATCTTTTTAAGATCAACACATCACTAAAGCTAAATAAGAAGAATGACCGGATAGCTAAATTAAAATGGGGCTGAATCAAGTGTTGTGAGACAGCCCCTTATTGAGTAAATTAATTTGCATGTGCAATGTAATCTTTCCAGTCTAGGGATATAATGGATAAAACATTTTAACAAACTCACTTGATAAAGAATTAACTAACTGATTATACAGCAGCCGTTTTTCTTTAATATTCTTTACCAAAGAAACTCTGAACAGGCTGGAAAGTTTATCCTCCAGTATTTAGGAGGGCCTGTTCAACATTATTCTAAAACAATACCAAACAGTGTAGCGTACATTGCACGGTAAATTTCTGTATTATCAATAGTACCCGCGAGCATTTCACTGTTTATTCCTGCTGATCTTGTTACTACGGAGCCATAAGTATCCGAGTGTGTTGACCAGGAAATGTAAAATGGCAGCCGCTGACCGAATTGATCAGGTTTCGAATAAAACGGGATACCACCATTACCATTAGCTCCATCTACCGGTGCGCCATTTGATGATTTTCCAGGCGCCAGGTAGTCATCATCAACTTCATCTATTCTATGTCCAAAAACTTCGGGCCCGCCGGCTTCACTATCTGATGCAACTAAAACTAAAGTGTTTGGGTCCTCTTTCATATATTCTTGTGCAACGCCGATTGCCTCATCCGACCTTTTCAGAGATTCCAGGAATCCATTTGCGTTGTTGCTATTACTAAAGTTATCCGTAGCTTCATCTTCAATAACCAAAAAGAACTGCTTGCCTGTATTATTCAAAACATCGATTGCAGCTTTTGTCATTTCGGCAACAGTGGGTGCTTCAGGATCAAAATTCGGTAGCCCTTTCTCAGCGAGCGTTTCTTCCGATTTATCATTAAATGTGTGAATCTTAGCAAGTACACCAAGCAGCTTTTTTGTATCCGGCGGAATGTTAAGCAATTCTTCACGGTTATAAACTATAGTGTAACCTTGCTTCCGGGCGTATTCTACCAGGTTAAGACCGTCTGTTCGTCTGCCGGTACAATGTCTGCCTTCTGTTCCATCCGGTAAAAACCACTCTTCACCACCCGATAATATTACATCAGCCCCGGATTCAATAACTTTCTTTGTAATTGCTTCGTAATGATTTCGCTTTGTAGCGCTGGCCATAAATACGCCTGTTCCAGGTTCAATAATACTTCCCGAATTCACAATGCCCACAGCCATTCCTGCATTATGCGCTTCCATCATAATGCTCTTTTTTTTCCCGGAGAGTGCAATAAGTTCATCGGTTTCGTCCATTCCATAAGAATGGTATCGTACCTTCTTGCCGTATGCGTGTATTGTTGCGCCTGCATTGGAAGATGATGTAAGCGCGTTTTTTACATGGGATTTATATAAACCTATACTAGGTAATTTGTCCCAATTCAATTCACCGTCGGGTCCTTTCTCAAGGATACGAAGAGCATGCCAGCCTGCTAAACCAGTGCCGTCGGGATGAAAAAATATTACGTTGCCTTTCTTAACTTTGTTCTCTTGAACCTCTTTTAAACAGCCGAATAGAGTAAGCGTAATTAATAATAGTACCGTTAAAATTCTCGGAGAATTATACATAATACCTTCCTTATGAAATAAATTTGGATTCCAAAACTACTTATATTAATATTATTTTTTAGATTTTGTTAATCCGGTTTGCAAAGAAACTTTCGAATGATAAAAAAATTTCGACATCATTTCTTTAATTACATACCAAAATATACTCACTCAAAAAGGGATAAATATTATGAGAAAATTAATTTTCTTAATATTTCTATTAATTTCTATTCAACTTATTGCCGATGACTCGCCGTTTGTAAGGCATCCATCATTAAACAGTGACGGTTCAAAATTAGCTTTTACATTTCAGGGCGATATTTGGGTAATGCCAACTAACGGAGGTAAGGCAGAACGTTTAACCATTCATGAAGGCTGGGAGGCTAACCCGGTTTGGGGTCCGGATGATAAACATATCGTCTTTCTAAGCAACCGGTATGGTAATAACGATGTTTTTGCTATAGATGCCAAGGGCGGTATGCCGAAAAGGCTAACTTACCATTCGGCAGACGATGTCCCATATCAGGTTACTGAAAACGGTGATGTGATTTTTACAACATCCCGTGCTTTTCGCCAATTAGAACGTGAGTTCGAACTCACCAAAGTTAGTATCAATGGAGGAACGCCAGTTCGTTTTATGGATGCCCTGGGAGATATGCCTGCAATTTCACCAAACGGAAGATTCGTTGCTTTCAAAAAACAATGGGGAAGAATGACAAGGCGCGACTATAGGGGCGAAGCTAATTTCGAGATTTACATTTACGATACTCAAAAAGATGTTTTCAATAGAGTTACAGAATTTAATGGTCATGACTTTTATCCTCAATGGGGTGATGACAACACCTTATATTTTGTTTCGGTTGAGTCCGGCACATACAATTTGCATAGAATTAAAATTGATGGTGACGGAAAAGCAATCGGTAAGTCCGAGCAGCTTACCAACTTTAACCTGGACGGCATACGTTATTACAGTTTAAGCGGCGACGGATCATTAGCCGTAATGGAAGTTCAGGATAAAATTTATTCAATACCAACCTCCGGAGGCGAGCCTGAGGTTGTTAAAATTGATATTGCAACAGACTATAGGTTTGACCCAATTGAATGGAAAACCTATTCCGGTAGTCTGACTTCTTATGAAGTTTCACCAAATGGTAAATATTCCGCGCTGGTTATTCGCGGCGAGATATTCATCACCCAGAATGATAAAGAAAAAAAGAAAACAGTAAACGTTACAAATAATCCCTATCGCGATCAGCATGTTCAGTGGTTGAGTGACACAACACTGGTGTTTGTATCGGACAGGGAAGGGCAGTATGATTTGTACATGTTAAAATCTGCAGATGAAAAAGAATCGGATCTGTTCAAAAGTTTCAGGCATGAAGTTGTCAGATTAACAGATGACAAAGCCGATGAAATCTGGCCTGAAATTTCACCCGATAAAAAGAAAATAGCATACGAAATAGGTACGGGAAAATTAGTGGTATACGATATTAATGCCGAGGGTGAACTTTCAAATGAAGTTGTTTTGCTAGACGGTTGGGCAGTACCCGGTAATGTATCATGGAGCCCCGATAGCAGATGGCTCGCTTATTCATTGGACGACTTAAATTATAACCAGGAAATTTATATTCATGCGGCTGATGGAAGTAAAGAGCCTGCAAATGTTACAATGCATCCGCGAAGTGATTATTCACCTTTCTGGAGCAAGGACGGTAAGAAGTTAGCATTCGTCTCGGACAGAAATAACGCTGACGGCGATATCTGGTTTGCGTGGCTGAATAAGGCCGATTGGGAAA
>JANQLA010000074.1 GCA_028280855.1 Melioribacteraceae bacterium | reverse complement strand
ATTCATCTTCTGCACCCTCACGCGTTCCATCGCCGTTAGCATCGCCATTAATGGGATCGGAAGCGGGGTCGGCTAAAATTTCATTATAGATTAGTCTAGGTGTAACCTGAAATTGCTCAACGAATTTTACGGTAAGGTCTACATCATTATTCATCAATACCGCATATGGATTTCCAAAGCCTTTTTCACCGTCAAGATACCATCCGTCCAATACCCATTTATCAGCAGGAAAGGCGGTAAGATTAACCTGTGTACCTAACGGATAGGCATCCAATGTCACATCTTGTTCAATAGTTCCTTGTCCTTCAATAATTACGTTAAGTGCAAATGATATTGATTCATCACCATTAACCGTTCTGTTGGCGGAATGATACCTGGCGCTATCGGTAACGGAAAGTATTTCAAAGTAGTAGTCCTCACCCTCCATTACACCATCGGGATTCATTGTAACCGAATTATTATTATTTGCTCTGGCTGCAGTTTCAACTTCAAAGCTCCATGTTATTGCGCTCAAAAAATCTGCGGTTGGAGGTCCTGCCCCGAGCTTACTGCCATAAGCTAAATACATGTCGTGACTGCCATCAGGAGACAGCATAACGAAATAGTCGCCGCCGTTTGCCAGTCCGTTTCCAACGCTGTCGCCGGTTGCAAAGACTCTTGTTTGCAATGGATCAGCACTGTAGCCGGGAATATTTGAAACATCTCCACCGCCGAAAACGGAAACAAATTCGTAAGGTTTGATTATGTAGCCATCAGGGAACTGAAAGTCTACTCTTTCATCGTCGCCCAATGTCCATCCTGTAAGGTCGATATCTCTACCGCTAATGTTTAACAATTCAACACATTCATCGTGTTGTGCATTTCTTACACCATCGCCATTAGCATCGCCGAATTCAACTGAGCTTTCGGGATCAGCTAGAAATTCGTTGACTACAATCAGCATATCTCGTTCAACATCTATCCAATCAGGTGCATTATTTCCGGCAACGAGTGTATCACCGAGGATTCCGTCAAAACCATTGCCGGTTGCGTCGGTTGCCACTAAACCTTCACCGTCATCAAAATGCCATAGGGCAAGAGTAAATTGATCGGGTTGATAAGGCGCGGATGGAGGTGAAAAGTCTTCGGTATACCGAGCGACAGCCGAAATCCTAACCTCGTCAATTGTCCCTCTAAAGGTTTCAAAGCGAGTATCGAGTAAGTTTACTGCTCCTGAACCGATTACAATTGCTTGCGTACCGCCATGAACCGGTGGACACGGAGCGACAGCATCATGCTGAACACCGTCAATAAATACTCTCATGCTGTCGTTAACATCCCATTGAAAAGCTATATGATACCAGCGCGGTTCCCAGACCGTTATTGTTGGATAAACACTTGTTGTAGTTGTTCCATCCTGGATAAAATTTTGTAATTCCCCTTGACCTCTACCCCAGGCCATACCCATATCGCCTTCGTTGTTCCCGGAAAGGTTTTTAGACATCAGGTAAGTAAAGTCCGGATCATGAGTATCGGCTTTTAAAACCGAATCCGGCTTAAACCACATTTCAACCGTACCCTCGTTAACAACAAAAGGCCAGAATTCTGCCGCTTGAGGAACAATAACCCTATCATGATCCCACCACTTATAGTGTAGAGCTTTTCCCCATTGTGCCTCAATGAAATTTGAGCTTATCATAAGCAGCGCTATGATAGATATTGCCCAATGAATTTTACTGTAACTCTTTTCCATCCTATCTCCTTTTTTTGTGATTGTTTAATTCACTAACTGTTTACTGAAAATTCACAAGCTCGAGTAAAATGTTATTCGTACTTTCTTCGTACGGTTTTGTTTCAATAGTAAATTTAAGTTTGTCTGCCCTGTACAAGTCCTTAGTATATTCGAAAGGCGTTCCGTCAAGAAGCAATATCAAACGTGTCATGAGCAAGAGCGGAGAGCCGACATTAATATTAAAAAGTTCTGCTTCGGTTGGTGTTGCCAGAGCAGCTTCAATTGTTTGTTTTGCTTTACCTAATCTCTGATTTGTATGCTTATATAACAGGTCGTAGATAGATTCTTTCTCAAGGTTATATTCCAGCAGCGGTTTAAATAATCGTTCGGTAAAGTACGACCTTTCAATGATCATTGGTTTATCATCCCCGTAACGAAGACGAATAATTCTAACAACTTTATCGGTATCATCTAAGTGCATAGTTTGTTTTACTACAGGATTGGGTCGTTTAGTATGAATCTCTAAAATTTTACCGGATGCCTTTTTATTATTACTTTGCATTAAACTGGTAAATCCCATTAACTGGTTAACATCTTGTCCAATCTTGTTAATGGTTACAAATGTACCGCGCCCCTGCTCCCGAACCAGTAAGCCGTATTGAAACAATAATTTTAATGCTTCGCGTAAGGTGCCTCTGCTAACATTATAGGTTTTGCATAACTCAGATTCTCCCGGTAGCTTATCGCCGTTTTTAAATTCTCCTTCGTCAATTTTATTATAGATATCCTGGAATATTTGATAATAACGGGGGGTCCTATTTTCAATAGGTAACATATTTTTCTGTGTCCTTTTCTATGAATTTTTTGTTTAGTTTATAATGATTCTTGATTTTTTCTTTATAGTCTTCAATTGCCTTGAGCTTAACTTTTTCGCTCATTCCTAAAAGAGGTGCTGCCACCCCGGCAATTTCATTAACAACATTGTACCCCAGTGTACCGTGTGTTCCAATCGAAGTTCTTCTTATAATTATATCTTCAAGAGTTTTTGCCTTCTCAACTTCAACCGCATAAATAATTTGTGCTTTTATATCGTTTCTCCCCGGCTCAATTCTATTTTTTAGTTCGGGATTTGCGTCAATGTATTTAAGTACCTCAATGAATCTGGCCCCGTAGAATTCAATTAAAAAATGAACGATGCTAAGATCGATATTGTACCTGTTGGAATAATATTCAACATTCCCGTTTACAAATTCATCAAGTTTTGTGATTCCTTTTGCCCCAAACAATTTGTATTCTCGTGTTAAACATTTATGCTTGTTGCCTATTTTTTTTTCAATTAAATCGATTGTTTGTTCTGCAAGATTTCTATAAGTTGTTAACTTACCGCCTACAATAGAAACATAGTTCCTTATGTTTTCTTTTTTCTCGTGATCATAAATAATATGATTTCTTGTAACCTGGCTTTCAGCTTTATCGGGTTCGTAAGGTAGTGGTCTTATTCCGGAATAGGTGTAAAGAACATCATCTCTCGTAAATTTTTTTGCCTCGGTAAAATAGTTTAGCTCGTAAAGCAAATAATCTACTTCATCTTCTGTAGCAACAATGTTTTCCAGATCGCCGTTATAAAACACATCTGTTGTGCCTACTAAATAATATTCATCCCATGGTAAAATAAAAAACGGTCTGCCGTCCTGTATTGCTTCAATATATAAACCGTCATCCGGCCCGTTTTCAAACTTATCAATTAATATGTGACTACCTTTTGTACCTCCCATAAGCCTGGGAATACCGGGCTTAACAAGTTTATTAACATTATCAACAAAAGGCCCGGTTGCATTTACTACGAATTTTGCACCAACGGAAATTTGCTTGTTAAAAAGATTATCCGTCAATTTTACAATATATTTTTCTTTATCCCATTGCATTGAATCAAAACTGAAATGATTTACAGTATCGGCTCCTTCTTT
>JANQLA010000057.1 GCA_028280855.1 Melioribacteraceae bacterium | reverse complement strand
GTACCGGTTTGTGCATTTATACTTGCAGCACAGAATAGAACTGCAAGTGTAAATGCTAAAATTTTCTTAAAAACCCATTTCATAAATGCTCCTTTACGAATTTTAGAAAAATCTTTGCAGATAGTTTGAATAGTAAAGATTATGCAAAAATATCACAACAAAAGAGATACTATTATCATTTTAACTTGAAATTACCTTCAAAATTTTCCTGGCTCCCAATTTTGGGGAGCCGGGAAAATATATAAAACAACAAATTAACTACTTGAGTAACACCATTTTCTTTGTATTGACAAAATCACCGGCATTTATAGTATAGAAATAAACGCCCGAAGACAATGTAGAAAGATCAAAATTGACAACATGGGTTCCGGCACTTTGCTCTTCATCTACTAAAGTTGTAACAACCTGACCCAATGTATTGTAAACCCTTAATGTAACGTCACTTTTTAATGGAAGAGAATATGAGATGCTTGTACTCGGATTAAAGGGGTTGGGGTAGTTTTGTTCAATTGAGAAGCTTTTAGGTATATTGCTATCTTCACTTTCTACGCTAACAACATCGAGTTCAAACCACCTAATTGCTTGATGAAATGGTGCCGATGAACTTGTAGCAACCCACGTTCCATCCTCATCATTATTTTGGAGTGCAAGAGGATCATATGTCATGAACACGACCTTAGTCCCACTAGGAGTTGTCCAATTATGACCAACCGGTCTTTCTACTTCAACAGGATTCTCATTAGCATCTTCTTCAATGCCTATTCCATGCATGAAAACTTCATTTTCAATATCAGTTCTAGGATCAAATTGATCGATCCAGTTACTTGCATTTGCATCACCAAGGATTCCAATCGGATGATACAATAACTCAATAGGATCGAGCGTAGCCATCAAAAGACTTAGGGAATCACCAAGGGCAGTGCCTGCTTGCACTAACAATGCAGTTGAGTCTGATTCAGAAGCTACAAGATCGTTGTAAGAATTTAATACACCCAAAACATCGTATTCAAAATCACCCGGTTCAAAAGTTCTATTTGCGTAGCCATATAGATAGCCTAACTGTTCTTGCCCAGCTATCAATAGGTTTTTGTTTCCACTCGCAACCCAGTCTGAATAAACAGCTCTATTGTCGAAAGTAGGTGAACCCTCGCTCATATGGATCTCTATGATTGAAGTATAATTATTAACAAGTGACGGCTCAACTGGTCCAAAATACCAAAGATCATACGGGTTTTGAATAACACCTATTCTTTCGAAATAAAACGATAAAAGTTGAGCTAAGCGGCCTTCACTAGAATAGCCGTTAACTACTACTAAAATATTAACACCAGATGTAGGTAGGTAAATTTCATAATCGCTACCATCTGCGCTGCTCTCAAGTCCTTCAACATCAACAGCTCTAATAGAATATACGATTGAGTCACCAGGTGAGAAGCCAGGGATTTGAGCTGAATATATATCAGTTGTACCTTCGGTCATAGCAACAGTTTGCACTTCTCCTCCATTCACAGAATAGAGCACTTCAGCCAAGGCTACACCAGCAGGACCTCCACTAGGATTATCGTCAACTATTGTAGCTTCTACAGTTCTTGGTTGTTGACTTACAGTAGTAGAAAGTGATGTAACATCAGAGATTCGCGGTGGTCTGTCGCTTATAATATCTACAGCTAAAACAAAATCCCAGGTGTAGAGCCTAACCCACCAACCTGGATCGCCTCCTGAAGCGAAAGAGCCTGGGTCATTACGACCATTTTCATAATATTTTAAGCATGGAAAGCCAATTGAATTATCAGACCAAAAACCAAATCTTCCAAAATCGTCATCAGCTGTAGATGGATCATCTAGAACAGTTCCTTCATGCTTAAGTAATATCCCAACAATATCACCCTTTTGAACAGTAGGTTCGAACAACTGCGCCATTTCGACCCATTGATACAGTTTGGCGGTATTTTCTGAGGCTTGGGGAGAAATAGGCCATCCAAAACCCTCGTCGCTCCATAGATCATAATCCTCAAAACTATCTCCCCATGGAAGAGTAGTTTCATCTCCTACAAACGTAAAATCACCAGTGGCTTCTTCCGGTAAAGCACCAATATTATTGAAGCCATCGCCTTCGGCAGGATAAAAACCTAAATGCGCAGCATCAGTAAATGATCTAAACTTTTCAGCGGACCAGTTCAACTTTACTAGTCTGAGACTAGCTTCTAATCCTTCATCAACACCTTCTTGATCGGATGTAGTATAACCAGCTGCTTTAATAATCATATCTCCAGGGGCTTCAAACCAGGTCATCATGTAATCTTGTCCATAAAATCCAAAATTGGTATTAAACGAACCTAGGTTGCTGTAACCAACTGTATCAGGGATACCAACGGATGAAGATGTTATACCAGAGTGATTAAAATTATGCAAGACTTTTTGACCACTATTTGAGGATTTAATATTCTCAACTATTGCTTCCCTTAGGTTTTTGTTGTTATCAAGTTTGACTTTTTCCCCGTTTGGTCGAAGAAGATATCTGTCGTTTTGGGCAAACAGATTTGAAACCAAGAAAAGAAAGAAAAGTAGTAAAGTAACTCTTTTAAACATAGTAACTCCAAATTAGTGATGAAATGGTTAGTTGTTAGTGACTTATTTATGGATGAAACTTTTTGGATTTTCAAACGTCTATTATGATATATTAAAAAATTATTAACAAGTGACGTAAAGCACGTTCAAAATACTATAATAAGCTTTATTAGTCAAGCCTCATTTCAAAGAACAAATACATACTAAAAAGTAAAAAGAACTTATAGATCATAATTTCTTAACGAAAATATAACACCCTTTTTTGATTGTCAAGGGGTGAAATTGGTAGTAGTTTTTTTTATGCACTTCTATATTTCTAAGTAATAAATGTCTTCAATATCGTCATTACTAATGCTTTCATTAAGAATTTCCTCATTTATTTCGTTATCTACCGAAATAACTGTTAAAGCTTTTAAGCCTTTGTCGGTTCTGCCCAAAGCCAATCCAGCAATATTTATTTGGTTTTCGGCGAGCTTATTACACATAAAAGCGAGCACACCGGGCTTATCGTTATTCTTGTAGAATATTAATTTACCGTTAAGATCAAATTCAATTTTGTAGTCATCCACACCTACTATTCTTGGCAAAGCCGTCATAACTGTTCCTTTAAAGCTCCTAGGCTGATCGTTTATAACAAATTTAATTTCAATCAAATTTGTATAGTTTATTTCGCCGAACTTCTTTACAGTGGATATAGAAAGACCAGCCTCTTTAGACAATGTAGCTACATTAATATAATTTACAACTGCATCTACTCTGTTAGCAAGTAAACCTTTTTGAAAGGCTGAGTTAATAATTTCGTCGTTCCTGTGCATTAAATTGCCGCTCAATTCAATACTATACGATAAATCTCCACAGTCAAATTTGCTTACAAGCCTCCCAATTTTTTCGGCTAAATTTAAGTAAGGTAAAAGATCGGCGTCAGATAAATATTTTAGGATGTCTGCGTTTATTCCTCCATTCAACTTGCCCGAAGAATAAAAATCTATAATTTGCATAGAGATTTGTTCGGCTACTTTTTCAAGTGCATCTTCGGTTGAAGCGCCAAGATGCGGCGTGCAAATGACTTTGGGGTGTGTAATCAAATCCGAAAAAACCGGCGGCTCCGATTTGTAAACATCCAACGATAAACCTGATACTTTCCCGGAGTTAAGCGCCTCCAAGATTGCATCTTCATCAATAATACCACCTCGCGCACAATTAACAATTTTAATTCCTTCTTTCATTTTCGCAATTGAGCTAGAGTTGATAAGATCCTTTGTATGATCGTTGAGCGGAACATGCAAGGTTATTATATCCGATGTTTCGAACAGTGTATCTTGATCAATCAGCTTAACATTATTTTCAGCTGCCCATTCTTTGGAAGCAACAGGGTCGAATGCAATTACGGACATACCGAATGCGTTTGCACGGAGCGCCACAACCCTGCCTATTTGACCAAGCCCTATAACTCCTAAAGTTTTGCCGTTAAGTTCCGTACCGTAAAACGATTTCCTATCCCACTTGCCGTGTTTCATCGAACGGTTTGCCTGGGGTAGTTTCCTACACAGAGCAATGATATGAGCAAAAGCCAACTCGGCAGCAGAAATTGTATTTCCTCCTGGAGTATTCATTACGATAATTCCGTGCTTAGTAGCTGAGTCAACATCAATGTTATCAACACCAGTCCCCGCACGTCCAATTATTTCCAGCTTATCACCTGAGTCAATAATTTCTTTAGTAACCTTAGTAGCACTACGGACAACAAGTACATCGTAGTTACCAATCGAATTTTGCAATTCTTCTGGCTTAATCATAGTTCTATAGTCCACTTGAAAACCGGCTGATTTCAATTTACTTATGCAGGTGTCATGTATTTTGTCGGTAATAAGAACTTTCTTCATTCAACTTTCCTTATATAAAAAAGCCGGTTTTATAACCGGCCTAATAATTTCACAACTTTGAAATATACCACTTAAAGTGCGGCTTCAAGTTTCTCAACGAACTGCTGCTTGGGAACTGCACCGATAATTGTCTCCTTTACTTCTCCGTCTTTAAATACAAGAACAGTAGGAATACTGCGCACACCATATTTAATAGCTGTTTGCTGGTTTGCATCAACATCAAGTTTGCCGATTTTAGCCTTGCCTTCATATTCATTTGCCAATTCCTCAACTATCGGAGCAATCATTCTGCAAGGTCCGCACCAAGCAGCCCAAAAGTCAACGAGTACAGGCTGATGAGATTTAAGCGCTTCGGTCTCGAAGTTTGCATCAGTAAATTCTAATGGTTTCATTCTATTCTCCTAAATTATTTTTCACAAACTTTATAAAAATTACATCACTCCATTTTTCTTTAGTATTTCACGCGCGATAATTCCTTTCTGAATTTCGTTCGTACCTTCAAATATTTTATTAATGCGAGAATCGCGATAAAATCTTTCAATCGGTAGTTCTTTAGAATACCCCATTCCTCCATGCACCTGAACCGCTAAGTCAGCAATTTCATCAAGCGATTCGGAACAGTAGTATTTTACAAAAGCGGACTGTTTAGGAGTAACGGTTTTGTTATCGTAATCAACAGCTGTTCTGTATACAATCGATTCCATGTTATAAATTTTTATAGCCATCTCCGCAAGCATAAATTGTACAGCCTGGAAGTTACTGATGTGTTGATCGAACTGTGTTCTTTCTTTTGCATATCTCGTAGACATTTCAAGTAATTCTTTTGCAGCTCCAAGGCATGCGGCTCCCAGCCCAAGCCTTCCGGCGTCGAGCACTTTCATTGCAAGTAAGAATCCGCGCCCGTCCCTGCCTAAAATATTTTCTGAAGGAACTCGGACATTTTCAAGTGTTAGAGGGTTCGTCATACTACCCTTTATACCCATTTTCTTTTCGGGAGGACCCGCTGAAAAACCAGGATTATCGGTATCAACAATAAACGCAGTAATACCTTTTTTGGTGCGGGCATAAAGAGAAACAGTATCTGCCATGCCGCCGTTTGTAATCCACAACTTCTCGCCGTTAATTACCCATTCATTGGCAGATTCATCAAACTCTGCTTTTGTTCTCAGGTTAAAGGCATCGGAACCTGCCTGTGCTTCGGTAAGACAGTAGGCGGCAATCTTTTCACCTGTTGCAAGCGGGGTTAAATATTTTTTCTTCTGTTCTTCCGTACCGCCAATGAAAATGGAATTAGCTCCGATCGATTGGTGAGCGCCGATAAAAGTAGCTGTAGACATACAGCCACGCGCAATTTCCTCTTGAGTAATACAATATCCAACCTCGCCAAAACCACCGCCGCCATATTCTTCCGGGAATGCAACTCCCAGAATTCCGAGCTCGGCTAGTTTGGCAATTAGGTCTTCGGGAATTTTTTCTTCCTCATCAATTTTTGCAGCCACTGGTTTTATTTCGTTGGAGGTAAAGTCTTTTACCATATCGCGAAGCATCTGCTGCTCTTCTGTAAATTTAAATTCGAACATGTGTTTTATTCCGGATTTTATTTTATTGGTTTGCTTACTTTATCGCCTGTGTAATTTACAATATATTCACCGCCGTCCACTCCAATAACATTTCCCGTTAACCAATCACATGCCGGATCGCAAAGCATTACAATAACTTTTGCCACATCCTCGGCGGTTGTTAGCCTTCCACCTGGATTTTTCAGTTTTGCCGACTTAAGCATATTTTCGTTTCCGGGAATTTTTCGAAGGGCCGGAGTATCAGTAACGCCCGCCATTATTGCATTTGCTGTAACACCCATAGAGCCAAGCTCAACAGCCAGCTGACGGATGTGCGATTCCAGCGAAGCTTTTGCAGCAGAAACCGCCCCGTAACTAGGTATAACCGTATGAGAGCCGGCACTGGTTAATCCAAATATCCTTGCATTCCCTGCAAGCAAATCCCGCTGCACCAAACCCTGCACCCAGTAAACGAGTGAATGCGCCATTACGTCGAGAGTCATTTGCATTTGCGCTTGGGAAATGCAATCATTCGGATTCTTTGTGATGTAAGGTTTGAGAGTGCCGAAGGCAAGTGAATGAACTACTACGTTTACGTGGGGATGTTCCTTTGTTGCAAATCGTTCGTCTATTTCGTCAAGTATATCGTTTCTTTTAATTGCATCTGCTGCATTTATATTATAAAAAACCGCTTTATGACCAGTATTTTGAATCTTTTTAATAATCTGGTTTACCTTTGGCATGTTAACCTGCCGATCAAGGTGGATTCCGAAAATGTTGTAGCCTGCTTTTGCCAATGCAATAGAAGCAGCTCCGCCGAATCCGCTCGATGCGCCAAGAACTAAAGCCCACTTTTTTACCATATTACCCTGCCGGTTAGTTTAAAATTAGTGATGCGAAACATAACAATTATGGGCAGGTAAATCAAATACATAAACTCCGATATTCGCCCTAAAAAAGGAGTGAAGTGCGGGAGATATAAGCATGTTTTTAGAGCAATTCAAACAACAGAATAAATTATGGATTGATCGGATAGCAGCCCGGTTAATTTATTTATCAATTCCGTATTAATCTTTACTTTATAATCAAGTGAAAATTCCCGAACAGATCCATTGTCCCGTAGACAAATAAACACCGGGGTATTGCCTTCATAATTTTCAAGAATCGATTTAAGCAAAGCAATTGTTTCACTTTTATGGGTGTTAGGTGCGAGTACAAGAATTATTTTTTTTGTCAGCCGGTCACGTGCTTCTGAAAGATGCATCGTTTCCTCGACGTTTAATTTAACAGCGTCTCCGCTGCTTTCGAGCGATCCTTTAACAAGAACCGTAGTCTCCGGCTTTATAAGTTCAGTACAATCTTTGTAAACCTTGGAGAACATCAAACACTCGCAACTACCGCTAAAATCATCGAGTTTGAAGAACGCCATAGTATTGTTACTTCGATCAATTTTTGTTCGAACTTCGGTAATAACTCCTGCAGCTATTACATTATCGCTGCGTTTAAATGTCTCGGGTTCGCCGAGATGAACACTGGCAAAAGATTTATATTCAGCTTCAAATTTTCTGAGCGGATGACCAGAAAGATAAAAGCCGAGTACTTCTCTTTCACGGGCTAACTTTTCTTTATCCGACCAGTTTTCGGCTTCCGGTAATTCCGGTTCATGGATTTCAAGACTTTCTTCCATTCCACCGAACAAGCTGTCCATCGAATTGAGAGTTGATGATTGCACTTTGTTCCCAAACGACAAAGCGTGTTCAATTGCTTCATAATTTTGAGATCGAGTACCCTTTAATCCATCGAAAGCCCCTGCTAACACCAGGCCTTCGAGCGCCCGTTTATTTACAATGCGAGTGTCTATATTCGAGCAAAGATCAAAAATGCTTGTAAAATTCCGTTCTAATTTTTCCCGTTGCGACCTTATTTCTTCAACCGCATTTACTCCGACATTTTTTATTGCGCACATACCGAAAACAACCGTCGATTTATCAACATCGAAAAACACAGATGGTTTGTTGATATTCGGTGAAGCTACATCAATTTTTAATTTGCGGCAGTCTTCAAGAAATATAGTGACTTTATCGGTATTCTGATATTCGTTGGAAAGGTTGGCTGCAAGAAACTCCGGAAGATAATGGGCTTTTAGATACGCTGTTTGATAAGCAACAATACTATACGCAACGGCATGGCTCTTGTTAAACCCGTAATTTGCAAACTTATCAATGACTTCAAATATCTCTTCAGCAACTTTGGCAGAAATTTGTTGTTCAATAGCACCGTTGACAAACTTCTTCCGCTGCTCTTTCATTGCTTCGAGATCTTTTTTTCCCATTGCACGGCGCAGTATATCAGCCTCCGCCAAACTCATCCCTGCTACTTTATTTGCAATCTGAATTACCTGCTCCTGGTAAACAATTATGCCGTAAGTTTCTTTCAATATTGATTCAAGCACATTGTGCAAATATTCAATTCTTTTTCTTCCGTGTTTCCTGTCGATAAAGTCGTCGATAAACTCCATGGGACCAGGGCGGTACAATGCATTCATTGCAGCAAGATCGTTAATACTTCGCGGCTGAAGTTTCTTTAAGTATTCTCGCATAGGAGCAGATTCAAACTGGAATATGCCTGTCGTCTGTCCTTTCGAAAACATTGAGTAAGTGGTTTCATCGTCCACAGGTATTTCATCGATATCAATATCGATGTTTCGGTTTTTCTTTACCAGCTCAACAGTATCTCGAATTATAGTCAGCGTTCTGAGCCCAAGGAAATCCATTTTCAGCAGCCCAACGCTATCCAGTTCCTTCATATTATACTGTGTTACAAGTTCACCGTCAGAGTTACGCGCAAGAGGCACAAAGTCGGTAACATCGCCGGGAGTAATTACAACACCGGCAGCATGCTTGGATGAATTGCGATTCATTCCTTCGAGTATTTTTCCGTATCGAATTAGTTCCTGAATCATCGGGTCTTCGGAATCACGAACCCAGCGTAATTCGGGAACTTCGGTAAGCGCCTGATCAATTGTGTATACCCGCCCAAATTTCGAAGGGATATATTTAGTAATGTTGTTTACCGTAGGAATAGGAATTTTTAACACTCTTGCGACATCACGCAGAACCGCTTTAGACGAAAGCCTGTTATAAGTTATAATTTGCGATACCGAGTTTTCACCATACTTTTTCTTAGTGTATTCAATTACTTCGCCGCGCTGATCGTCTGCGAAATCCACATCAATATCTGGCATTGACTTTCGAGCAGGGTTTAAAAATCGCTCAAATAACAAATCATATTCAAGAGGATCAACATTGGTAATTCCTAACGCATAAGCAACCAGGCTTCCTGCAGCGCTGCCGCGGCCAGGACCAACCGGTATTCCCTTATCTTTTGCTGCATTAATAAAATCCTGTGTGATAAGAAAATAACCTGAATAACCCATTGATTTAATTACATCAATCTCATAATTAAATCGATCTTCAATAGCCGGAGTAATTTTATCAAATCTTTTCTGTAAGCCTAATTGCGAAAGGTGCACAAAGTATCCATCGAGATCCTTAGCAGGCGAATCCTCAGGAATTGGAAAGAGCGGGTATCTGAACTGCCCGAACTCCAATTCAAGGTTAATTTTTTCATTTATCTCAAGCGTGTTTTCAATTGCACCGGGATAATCTTTAAAAAGCTGTTTCATCTCTTCGGAGGATTTGAAATACACCTGGTCGGTTTGGTAACGCAAATCCTTGTAATCTGCAGTGCCCGTTTTATCACCAAGTAACAATAGAATATTATGCGCAACAGAATGGTCATGCTGAACATAATGAATATCATTTGTGCAAACGAGTTTAATGCCTAGTTCTTTCGATAATTTAGGCATCCCTTCAAGAATTGGTTTGTCATGTTCTATCCCGTGGTCCTGAATTTCGAGGTAAAAGTCTTCACCAAAAATGTTTTGATAACGAATTGCCATCTCCCTGGCTTTATCGTAATTACCGTTAATCAGGTGAACAGAAATTGGCCCTGCCAGACATGCAGATGTGCAGACTAAACCTTCTTTATATTGCTCTAATACTTCGTAGTCAATTCTTGGTTTGTAATAGAAACCTTCTTTATGACCAATTGAACAGAGCTTAATTAAGTTTTGATACCCTGTCTGATTTTTTGCGAGCAGCACAATGTGATTGTATGTCTTAGATCTTTTTCGACCGGGAGTATCCTTACTTTGCCCTTTGTCCGACCGAGAACCCTCGCGGACGATGTAAGCCTCAACGCCTATAATCGGCTTAACATTTGCTTTGGTCGCTTTTTTGTAAAACTCGGTTGCTCCGTACATCACTCCATGATCGGTTAACGCAATTGCATCCATTTTGTTTTCAACAGTTGCCTGCACAAGAGAATCGATTGTGCATGCGGCATCCTGAAGGCTATAGTGCGAATGATTATGTAAATGTACGAAGTCACACATAATTTATTTTAAATCCCAAAACGCAATCATCAAATAACAAATAAATTACAATCCGTCAAAAGCTAAAACTTTTGCAATGGGTTCAGTTAAGAATATACTGGCTCTACTTGTTAATTAGAAAATTGGTTCCTTATAATTGTTTGTAATTTGCTTTTTGATACTTATAATTTCTTATCAACTCTCTATCTATCTTTTATATTTTTACTTTTTGCCTGTGTGACCAAAGCCTCCTGCGCCACGGTCGCTGTCATTAAGTTTATCAGTTTCTGTTATTTCCATCTTATAATATTTCGAGAGTACTAATTGAGCAATACGGTCGCCGCGTTTGACCACAAACGGTTCATCGCTAAAATTGAACAGTATAACTTTTACTTCACCTCGATAATCAGAGTCAATAGTACCCGGGGAATTCAAAACACCTATTCCATACTTTGCTGCCAGACCGCTGCGGGGTCGAACCTGTATTTCATAACCCGAAGGTATTTCAACCATTAAATCAGTAGGAACCATCGCTACTTTCCCCGGCTCAATCGTCAATTCACCTTCTAAAGCAGCTCTTATGTCTGCACCGGCACTGCCGTCGGTTGAATAAGACGGAAGAGGTATATCCATAAATTTATCGGATATGCGTTTAATGTAAATCCGCTCTGTTAATATGTTCAAGTATATTCCTATAAATTAATTCTTTTAACTAATAATTTTATTTCATCAATAGATGCGATCTTCAGCAATACAAATGATGCCAGGTATATAACCAGGATTATAAATTTTACGCCAATGGTTAAGGCATCAATGTAATAGAGATAATAGTACAAAATTAAGGAGGCGAATATTACGAAAAATATTTTAAACAGTTTCTTATAATCATATTTAACAGGATAAAACTTTTGAGAGAAATAAAATAACCCGCCAGACATTACAATGTAACTGATTAAAGTCGCAATAGCGCCGCCCATTATTCCAATTTTTGGTACAAGAACAAGGTTGACAATTACGTTCGCTATAGCCGCGCTGCCGGTCACTACGGGAAAGTATTTGGTTTTTTCTTTTATATAGATGCCCGGAGTAAACAATACATATAACCCGTAGAACACATAACTAGTTAAAACAACAGGAACAATAAATAACCCGTCAACAAAATTTTTGCCAAGGATTGTACGCTCGCCGTAGAATTTTATCAATGCCAGGTCTTCGGTAAACAATGCAAGTAAAATCCAGAGCAAACCGAGCACAATCATAAATAATGTAGCTACATTGGAAAATAATTCTTTAGCATTTTTCTCTTTGGCATTATTAAGAAAGAACGGCTGCCAGGCATAATTAAATACAGATACAAACAACATTATAAGTATGCCCAACTTATAATTTGCCCGGTAAAGACCCAAAGTATCTTTCCCTGCTAGCATTTCGATTATCGGGACATCAATTAACTGAACAAAAACAGCCGCCAGGCTTCCCGGTAAATATGGAAGAGCAAACTTTAAAAGTTTTTTTAAAGTTTGACCGGAAAATTTGAGTGTGAGATTCCTGATAATATCAGGAAACAAGGCCAACAGGGAGAATACTGATGCAGCAAGATTGCTTATAAATATGGCTTCAATCCCAAATTTGTATCCCAGAATTAAGATGAAATTAAACGCTATATTAATTGCTATATTTATAGTTTTTATTACTGCGAATTTAACAGGCTTGTTATTCAATCTAAGGTTTGCAAACGGAATTAAAGATAAGGTATCGAGGAAAAGAATAAGAATAACATATGTAACAATCTGCTCAAGTTGTATATCGATTTTAACAAGATCCCGAAAAGAATCTTTGATAAGGAACATCACACAAGCAAACAAAATACTTGTTGCAAAAACCGTAATCATTGAGGTCGAAAAAACAACTTTTTTGTCCTCGCCTTTAGAAACAGATTTATACTTCATGAACGCAGCGTCCATTCCGAATATAAATAGAATATTTAGAAACGAAAGGTATGCGTATACGAGAGAGAAATCGCCAAACTCCGAACGAATAAACACCTGGGAATAGAACGGTACCAGCAAAAAATTAAGAAACCGGCTTACAATATTACTTAAGCCGTATATTACTGTTTCTCTGGAGAGTTGTTTTATTTTTTCAAACATTATTCAAATGTGAATATAAGTTAACTATGCTCTTGCTAAGCACATATTACTTTTTATCAAAGTAGGGTGACAGCGTATCAATATAAATTTTCGGCGGACGAACTGCTTTTTTTGTATTCAGATTGATAAACACATGCTCTGTAAAACCTTCTGCGATTACTTCGTTGGAACCTTCTTTTCTCACATAGTATTCTATTCTTACTTTTGGCGAGTAAAGTGTTGTGACAATTGCCTCAACTTCAAGCATATCGTCATATTGTGCAGGAATCTTATACTTTATACCGGCTTCAATTAGCGGGAGCTGAAACCCGTTCTGCTCGACAGTGCTATAAGGCAAACCACAAGTGCGCAATAGCTCTGTTCTGCCTACTTCAAAATATTCCAAATACTTACCATTGTACACGAACTGCATCTGATCAGTATCAGCATACCTTACACGTATTAACGTTTTGCAACTAATCATTACCTATTCGGAATAAACCCCCATTTTACCGAACTTTTCCATGCGAGTCTGTACAAGTTTATCCGGTTTAAATTTTACCAGGTCGGCAAGTTCAGACTTTATTACATTTTTAAGAGTAATACCCATCGACTTATGATCTTTATGTGCGCCGCCTAACGGCTCTTTTACAATTTTATCAATTATTTTATGGTGTAATAAATCTTCGGCGGTAAGTTTAAGAGCTTGGGCCGCCTGCTCCTTGTATTCCCAACTGCGCCATAAAATACTCGAGCACGACTCTGGACTGATAACTGAGTACCACGTATTTTCCAACATTAAAATTCTGTTTCCAACCCCGATACCCAGCGCACCACCGCTTGCGCCTTCGCCAATAATCACAACCACTATCGGTACTTTTAGCCTGCTCATTTCCAGAAGGTTTTTAGCAATGGCTTCAGCCTGCCCGTTCTGCTCAGCCTCCAGGCCTGGATAAGCCCCCGGTGTATCGATGAGTGTTATTACCGGCTTATTAAATTTTTCGGCAAGCTTCATGAGGCGCAGAGCCTTCCTGTAGCCTTCGGGATTAGCCATTCCGAAATTTCTGTATAAATTGGATTTCGTATCGCGTCCTTTCTGCTGGCCGATTATCATTATTTTGTATTCATCAAGTTTTGCAAATCCACCGACAATTGCTTTATCGTCCTTGTATAGCCTGTCGCCGTGCAACTCGAAGAAATCATCTGTCATCATATAAATATAATCAAGCGTATAAGGTCGCTCCGGGTGACGAGCCAACTGAACCCTCTGCCAGCGCGTAAGATTTCCATAAACATTTTGTTTCAATTGAAGTACTTTATCTTCCAGGCTTCTTATCTCTTCTTTTATATCCAGGTTGTCTTCGTACTTTCTCATTTCTAGAATTTTGTTTTCCAACTCGGCAATAGGTTTTTCAAAATCTAAAACATTGTTAGTCATTATTTCTCCTTCTTAAAAAGATAATTTGATAGGGTTCGCCCAATTATATCCAAATCCAACCAGATATTCTGGTTCTTAGCATAATATAAATTAATTCTCTTTCTATCTACAGCATCATTCTCTTTTATATTATCGAAGTTCCAAAGGCCTGTTAGACCGATCCTGCCTAGGTATAGACCATCATCGTACGAATCAGTTTGAGGGCCTACAAAGCTTTTACGTAACAACACTACAGTAGGAACCCCTGAAACAAACTCCGTAAATTTACTTTTTTTGCCAAAGACTTTCGCTTTAAAAATAGCAAAGGGATAGACAGAAACCAGTATGACAATTCCAAGAATTATATCGAAAGCAGCTTTAATAATTTTATGCGAGGTTCCCGAGATATTGTAAAACAAACGTGTAAAAGGAATTTCTTCTAGACTTGTTATTTCCGATTTACCGACTAAATAGTTGTGATTCGTGCCCGTCATTAAGAACTGGACTTTTAACCCCTGACAATCAGCCACAGCGTTAAAGATTTTTTCATTATCAAATTTATCGGATGAAAATATAACCGTATCAATTTTCTCTGAGACTACAATCTTTTTAAGATTTTCTAAAGCACCTATAAAACTGTAACTAGAAACTCGCTGACCAAATGATTTTTGATCGATGCCGATTATCCCCTGGATATCGTAAATTTCAGAGATACTGGTTTTTAATCTCTGAATAATAGATTCGATACTTGATTCATCCCCGACAACAAGAGTCCTGTTTGATCTACCAACATCAGTTGATCCGGCGGCAAATTTTAATATTGCCCGCCAAGCAATATTAAGTATTCCTGCAATTCCGAAGCAGATTAAAAATACAGCCCGGCTATATCCGAATTGTTTAAAGAAAAATGTTAAAGATGAAAGAACAATAAACCCAAAAACGAATGAAAGAATTATCCTAAGAACTGAGATTGAATCCTTTTTATAAGCTCCACCAAACAAAGAAACTATTGCCTGAATAAACCCTGGAATTAAGTAGACCCATGGTTTTACAACATCCGGGAAACCCTGCCAGGAACCTGGCTTATACATGCTCTCGGCAACTATAAGTGCACCAAGAAACACTATATAGTCAACTAAGATTGCAATTAGAGGTAGACGATAAACATTTAAAAAAGTAACAAACTTTCTCAACACAATCGCAAAACGTAAAATGAATTCAACTATAAAAGAAGAAGCAAAATGCTTTTTTACAAACAAGTGCATTGCATCATAGAAAATTCGTGTTTCATCAATACTGCTGCGCTTCGTGCTTTCTCCTTTATAATGAATTATTTCTGTTGCCGGGACGTAATAAACTTCGAATCCGGCTTTTTGAGTACGATAGCATAGATCAAGATCTTCACCGTACATAAAAAATCGAGGATCGAAACCGCCTATCTTATCGTAAACTTCTCGTCGAAACATCATAAATGCACCCGAAATTGCATCTACCTCATTTATTTCATTTTCAGGAAGATAAGTTAAATTATATTTAGCGAACAATTTACTTTTGGGGAAAAGTGTACTAAGACCAACCGCTTTGCAAAATGAAACCCAAGGTGTTGGATAACTGCGTCTGCATGCCAGTTGTAAAGTACCATCCGGATTTAACACTTTGCAACCTACCATTCCGGCTCTTGGGTTTTTATTAAAGAACTCAATCAATTTATTAAATGTGTCTTCCCTAACGATTGTATCTGGATTGATTAGGAGAATAAATTTTCCTTGAGCAATTTCAAGAGCTTGATTATTCGCCTTACCGAAACCAACATTTTCTTTATTTACGATAATCAGATATTGGGGATAATCTTTCGCCAGAATTTCCGAACTTCCGTCGGTTGAATTATTATCAACGATAATTACTTCTATAGAATGCGATGATTTAGCTTTCTCAATTGATGATAATAAATTCTTTACGAACTCTTTTACATTATAATTAACTATTATGATGGAAAGGTCAATCATTGGTAACTTATTTTAGAGTACCGAATATACTTCTGAATCTGAGCTTCCAAACCATTGTAACTGCTTCACGAACAATTTTTTTGGACATCTTCGATGCGCCTTCCATCCGCTCGTAAAAAATTATCGGTATCTCTTTTATCCTAAATCCTTTTTTCCACGCCTTAAAGTTCATTTCAATCTGGAAGGAATAACCGTTGGATTTTATATTGTCGAGGTCTATCGAACTTAGTACATCGCGTCTAAAGCACTTAAAGCCGCCCGTTGCATCACAAATTGGTAAACCGGTCACAATCCTGGAATACTTGTTTGCAAAATAACTTAGAAGCAATCGGTGCATCGGCCAATTTATGACATTCACGCCTTTAATATAACGACTGCCGATTACCAGATCGTATTCTTCAATTTCCTTAAGCATATTTTTAAGTTCAATTGGATCATGTGAGAAATCAGCATCCATTTGAAATGCAATATCGTAGCCATTTCCTAGCATATATTTAAAGCCTGCAACATAGGCAGTTCCTAGCCCCATCTTTCCTTGTCGTTGAATAAGTTTGATTCGCCGGTCTTTTTCACCTTGTTCCTTTACATACGCTCCGGTTCCATCTGGAGAATTATCATCAACAATTAGAACATCCGCTTTAGGCATAATTTCGGAAACCGCGTGCAACATTTTTTTGATGTTATTGAGCTCATTATAAGTGGGGATAATTACAATTGTTTTATGCATACAGGTTAATAATTTTTAGTTAATCTTCTAATTAAATACAGTTATTGAAAAATCCAAAAAGCAATTTCCAAATAACAGTTAAATCTCAATCAAACAATTACAAAAAAAATACATGCTTTATTGTATTCTATATTTGCAGTTCCGTGTTATCCGAATCAAAATGATAACAAGGTTTTAAACATTGTCACTTCGAATTTGGAAATTGCCTGTTATTTGTGATTCTTGTTCAGCTAATCTCTTAACAAGGACTCTAACCGGATAAATCTTTAACCTAGTAATGTCCTTTTCCAAATAATACCACAAAAATTGTTCTGAACAAAATTTTCAAATCATTTCTTAACGACATGTTTTCTATGTAAAATAAATCGTAACGAAGTTTCGTTTTCACGTCATCAATCGTTTCATCATATTTGTGTTTGACTTGAGCCCAGCCTGTTACACCTGGTCTAACACGGAGCCTTCGTTTGTAAAGAGGAATTTCCTTGGACAGCTGTTCAACGAAATAAGGTCTTTCCGGTCGTGGTCCAACCAAACTCATATCGCCCATAAGCACATTTATCATTTGCGGAATCTCATCGATCCTTACTTTTCTTATGAACTTACCGACCTTGGTAATTCTCGGATCATCTTTTTGCGACCAAACCGGCCCGGATAACTTCTCGGCATCCTGAACCATTGAACGAAACTTCAAGACCTTGAACACCTTACCATTCAGCCCCGAACGCTCCTGCTTATACAACACCGGTCCTTTGCTTTCAAGCTTAATGGCGATACCGGTTGCAATTGTTACCGGGGATGAAAGTACAATAAGAATTAGAGAAAAAACAACATCCATTACTCGTTTAATTTTCTTTTCCCACTCAGGCATTAGCTGGGGCATTATGTCAATGAGGGGAAAGCCGTATAACTGGGACGTACGCGCCTGACCGCTGATAATTTCGTAAAGGTCGGGTATAATCTTCAACGATATATTTTCGGTTTCTACGTTGCTTACAACGTTTATAAGTACATCGTTCTCATACTTTTCCAACGCAAGTATAACCTCGCGCGCGTTGTATTTATTAACTACTTCCTTAATTGATTCGTATGTATCAACCACGGGAACTCCCTCGTGCTGCTTTCCAACATTTTCCTTCTTAACAGCAAGGTAGGCAACAACGTCTAACCCCAAAGCGCTGTGATCCAGAATATTACTGTGCATGTTAGTTGCCTTGGAATTGTAACCGACAATTAACGCGTTTCTACGACCTACTCCTTTTACCAGCATGCGCCTTTGCAGGCTGCGGACAAAAACTCTTCCAAACCCGACAGAAGTTATAAAAAAAACCCAGTATATCAATATAAGGTAACGGTTTGGCGAACTTATACCCTGTAAAGAGTCGCTATAGAGGATCAGAAAAAAGAGAAAGAAAATACCAAAAAAGGAGGCCTTAAAGAGAGTTGAAAGTTCGTCGAAACGGGATGAAGCGAACCAGGTTCGGTACATACCTACAAAGATAAAGAGGAACATCCAGTAAAAATAAATTGCCGCAGTTACAAGGAAAAATACCGGTTCAACAAAAAGACTAAACAGGCCGCTTTCAACTCTGAAATAGAAAAAAAGAATAGTGGCCAGATTGATGAAAATAAAATCTACTGTAAGGATGAATATTTTTTCGAGTCGTTTATCCAATCGGATTACTTTTAGTTGCTTTGAATTACTTGTTCGGCAATATAGTCGCCAATGGCTAACGAGGAAGTAGCCGCCGGCGAAGGAGCATTGCAAACATGATAAATATTTTGAGACTCTAAAATATAAAAATCATCCAATAATCCCGCGTTTCTTTCGCAGGCCTGCGCACGCACGCCTGCACCGCCGGAGATTAGGTCGTTTGCCTGAATTGAAGGTATTAGTTTTTGAAGCGCTTTAACAAAAGCCTTTTTGCTGAATGAGCGATAATACTCACCAAGTCCTGTTCGCCAGTATTTATAAATAACTTTTCTAAAACCGGGCCATGTAATAGCGTTTGCAATATCGCTGATATTAAAATCAAACTTACCGTATCCTTCGCGTTTCAATGCGAAGACCGCATTAGGGCCGCATTCCACTTCGCCGTCAATCATTCGTGTAAAGTGAACACCTAGAAACGGGAAATTTGGATCAGGTACCGGGTAGATTAGGTTCCGTACCAAACTTCGTCTTTGCTTCTTAAGTTTGTGATACTCTCCTCGGAAAGGGACTATACGCACATTAAGGCTGGACTCGGTCATTGATGCTACTTTGTCGGAATACAGTCCTGCACAGGATATAAGTACATCTGTCATGAATAATTGGTTGGTTGTACGAATTGTAATTGAGTTACCTTTATTAATTGATACAACTTGTTCATCAAAATGAAATTCAACGCCGGATTCGACAAGCAACTCGTAAAGTTTGTTGCAAACGTCTTTGAAATCAATTATCCCGGTCTGCGGCACATGTATTCCAGCGATTCCGTTAACATTAGGCTCATAGTCTTTTAGTTGTGATTCGTT
This sequence comes from Melioribacteraceae bacterium, assembly GCA_028280855.1. Lineage (GTDB taxonomy): Bacteria > Bacteroidota > Ignavibacteria > Ignavibacteriales > Melioribacteraceae > PGYT01. The sequence goes on along the minus strand of JANQLA010000057.1, from coordinate 29,915 downwards.
TAGTTTAGTCAGATTTTCCAGGCCATTCTCAATACCTCGTTCGTAAATTTTTTCGAGTTGGGGAAGTTCATCATTCGATGTAGCTACTATGATTTTACCGCACAAATCATATTTAACGTTATGTTCATTGCAAAATTCGATTATCTGCTTGTAACCTTTTCTGCAATTGACTGCTTTAAGTGAGCCAGGTTTGTAATAAATTCCGGAGTGTATAACACCACTGTTGTTACCCGTTTGATGTTTGGCTACACAGACTTCTTTTTCAACAACAAGCACCTTCGCGTCAGGCAACTTCTGCTTTAGCCGGTATGCTGTTGCAAGACCGACTATTCCAGCGCCGATAATAGTGTGGGTGTAGTGCATATTAAATAGACATTTTTTTGTTATCCCAAAATCAAATTAAATATGCCGGGATATAGTTTTCATGTTCGATGTAATTTTGAGCTACCAGATAATATTCGGTTAAATTTATCCCCTGCGAAAGTTTTTTTAGCTTTTCAATATCATTTTTATCCCCGGTAGTTTTAACTTCAATTGCTGTTTTTTTGTTGAGTATAAAATCAATTTCAATTCCGGAACGTTTTTGAAAATAATTAACGGTCCCATAACGTTTTAGATTATTAAATACAGAATTTTCAAGCAAACTACCACTTGAGACATTTGAAAATAAATTTATCATTCCGGTATCGCACATATATAATTTTTTAGTGCCGCTTATTTCTCTGTCTTTATTCATTGTAAAAGGAGTAATTAAGTGGATAAAGAATGTGCCTTCAAGTAAGTTTAAGTATGAATACACAGTATCCCTGCTCACACCGATTAACGAAGCAAGTTTAGAAATATCTAGTTTAGCTCCAGTCCGCTCAAACAAAAGATCGATCATTTTTTTAAATGCATCAATCTTCTTAAAGTCTGCGAGGTTAAGTATATCAATTTGGAAGAAAGAACTAAATATATCCTTCAATAACATTTTTTTTTGTTCTTCATTTTCCTCCAGAACAACCTGAGGGAAACCACCATATTTTAGATACTCATCGTAACTTTTCTTCAGGAGCTCATTTTCAATTAAACTTACTTTTTCCCTTTTTTCCTCAAAACTTTCTATAAAATTTGATTGAGTTCCTTTAAAGGATAAAAATTCGTTAAAAGATAAGGGAAACAACTCAAAAACAACTTTACGGCCGGCAAGTGATTCAGGAAATAGATTCTTTAAATAAAAACTACTGGAACCCGTTACGACAAACTTTATATTAAAATGATCATATAAGTACTTAATTGCATTTGTAACTTTGGGCATAAATTGTATTTCATCAATAAAAAGGTACATTTTTTCCGAAGTAGTGACCTTAAATGCCCTCAGATTCTTAATTATGTTATTGTAATCAATTTCGTCAAAAATCTTTTGTTCTAATAGATTCTGTAAGTCAAAAAATACTTTATTGCCGGATTTAACAGAATCAAACAAGTGTTTTAATAAAGATGTTTTGCCGGTTCGCCTCATGCCGGTTAAAACAATTATTTCTTTCTTTTCTAATTGCGTGATAAGCTGCGACTCTATTTCCCGTGTGAAGTACATAGGTTCAAAATAATCATTTTTTATATTTTGTCAAAAATTATTTGACATCTTTACATAATATTTGTCGAGTATTGTTCGATGATTTCAAACAACTGGTAAACTTCTTTAAACTAATTAGAAGCCATTGATGTAGAATTGATTTTGGGATTACTCCTCTATTGTTAACGGTTTGATGTTCTGTTAACCCATCTTCCTTTTTTAAAAACAAGCACCTTCGAGTCAGGTAACTTCTCTTTAAGCCAGTATGCTGTCGCGAGGCCTATTATTCCGGCGCCGATTATTGTACAGGTATAATAGATAATGAATTATTTAAGTATTTTGTAAAATTTTTTTATTACTTCATTACGAGCAAATTCATTTTGTGCTGCAAGTAGTCCATTTCTTCCAAGGGTTAAGATTAAGTTATTATCATTGATTAGTTCAAGAACTTTTTGAGCAAGCATATCCCCATTCTCAGGCTCAACGAATAATCCACAGTTGTTTTTCTCAACAATTTCCCTTGCCTCACCGTCAACACTTATTAAAACAGGTATCTGAGCTGACATAGCCTCGTATAATTTTGACGGGATTGTCATTCTAAAGAGGCTATTATTTACAAGAGGAATAACCATTACATCAAATAAAGAAATATATCTAATAATTTCGTCCCTTGTAACCGGAGGTAATAATATTACGTTGTGTAATTTGCTTTTATCAATTTCATTTTCAATTATCTCTTTATCGACCCCATCACCAATTAAAAGAAAAGTTATCTCCGTTTTACTAATCAGTAATTTGGCCGCGTCAGTGATAATTTTAATTCCTTGCGCACTTCCAATATTGCCAGCATAACCAAATATCATTTTATTTTCTAAATTAAGCTTTTTAATTAATGCATAATCTTTTTTAGATTTTTGAACTTTATCGATATTTACGAAATTGGGAACGTAGTTTAACGACTTTAAATTAGGAAAATTGCGTTTAATGAATGTTAATGTCTTCCTAGTAACAAAATTAATAGAATCTGAATTTTTATATATCCATTTCTCTAATCCTAGTGCAAATTTGATAGCATACTTATTGCTCAAATACCCAAGCTGGATAACAGATTCAGGCCATAGATCACCTATATCTGTAATTAATTTCCAACCTTTTAATTTCTTGAGTAAAACTCCTGAAATCCCGTTGAATAATGGAGGCGAAATACAAATAACATAATCCGTTTTTTTTATTTTTCTTAATGCTACCAATAAAGAAGAAAAGGTAAAGGATAAATAGTAGCAGATTCTTGTTAAAAATCGTCCGCGGTCACTAGCATAAACAAAAGATCTAAATATTTTAATGCCACCTTCTTCAGAATATTCAAATAGTTTAAATTTTGTCTTTATATTATTTTTGGACATTAAATAAGTTGGGTAAGGGGCAATAACTGTAACATCTGCTCCTAATTTTTTTAGTTCCTCTGCAAATCCAACTGTTCGCTGCGAACCACCACCTATTTCGGGAGGAAAGTACTGAGTAATTATTACTATATTTTTCATTTGAGTATTAAATTAAATCGAAATTAGATCTAACTAAATAAATCGTTAGCTATGTACTTGGATATTTTTACTGAAGATGTTCCATCACCATAGGGATTTGAGCATTTAAAGTAATTAAATCCTTTTTCCAGATTTCTATTTATTTCGCTAAACTTTTTTCTTATAAGTTGCGAGTTGCTGCCAGTAAGAAATGCATAACCAGCTTTAATGGCCTCCTCCCTCTCAGTTACATCCCTCATAACAATAATCGGTTTTTTGAAAACAAAACATTCTTCTTGAACACCACCAGAGTCGCTCAGAATAAAATGGCAATGATTCATAAGGAAAATAAATTTGAGATAGTCCATTGGAGGAATCAAGTATACGTTATAAACATCTGATAAAATATCAACAACCGGTTTCTTTACATTTGGATTAAGATGCACAGGATATATAAAATTAATGTTGAGATTTTGGAGAGCCAATGATTTGATAGTAGATAAAACATTATTGAATTCCTCTCCAAATTTTTCCCTCCGGTGCATAGTGATAAGAATATATTTTTTATTAACGAAATCAAACTGGTGTCTATTTTTGAAATAATTTCCCAATTCTTTTAATTTAGTTTTAGTCTCAATGCTTTTTTTAACAGTATTCAATGCATCTATTACTGTATTACCAGTAACCTTTATTGATTTTTCATCATACCCTTCATCAAGCAAATTTTGAGCAGAATATTTTGTTGGCGCAAAATGCAAATTTGCAATTCCGGAAATAAATCTGCGATTAGCTTCTTCAGGATATGGACTGTAAATATTAAAACTTCTTAGTCCTGCTTCAACATGGTAAACTCTTATCTTCAAATAAAATGCAGCAAGAGAAGCAATAAATGCTGTAGTTGTGTCGCCTTGGACTACTATTGCATCTGGTTTAGAATTGGAAAAAACTGTTTTTAATTTCTTAAGAGTGTTTATACTGATATCATACAAATCCTGATTTTTTTTCATTAAGTTAAGGTCATGATCCACCTTTAGATTAAATATTTCTAATACCTGCAGAAGCATTTCCCTGTGCTGTCCGGTTGAGCAAACAAGGGTTCGAATCTTTTTATTTTTTTTTAACTCTCTTATAACCGGTGCTAGTTTTATTGACTCTGGTCTAGTACCAAAGATTACCATTACTTTCTTCATTTAAAATCCAATATGTTATAAATTTAAAATTTTTGAATATAAATTTATTAATTCTTTCTGATCTTTATTCCAATTATATTTCGAGATAACGCTTTTGTAACCATTTTCGCCAAATGGGATATTGCTATTCTTAATAGCTAAAGCTTTTTCAGCAAAATCATTCGGGTCATTTGACTTAAAGGCCATTCCGCAATTTGCTTCTTCAATAATACGTTTAAGCGATATTGAATCAGCTACGAGAAGCGGCATTTTGTGATACATAAACTCAAATAACTTGTGTGGAACTGTATAATTAATAAACTCATTATTTGGTTGAGGAATAATCCCAATATTCGCTCTTTCCCAATACATTGCTAGATTTTCATGTCCGGGCCATTTAATGAGTTCAACAAAATCTTCTAAGCAGTTTTCCTTAATAATCTCTTTCAACACCGGTACGGTTGGACCATCACCAATTATTATTAAAAACGCCTCCGGAATTTTAATCTTCACGTACAGCATTGCTTCAATGGCAGTTGTTAACCCTCTGTCAGGGCTAACCCCTCCTGTGTAGAGAAGTATAAATTTTCCATTATATTTCTCCTCAATTCTTCCATACTTGAATTTAGTTTGAGGTTGGCGTTTCATGAATTCATCAATATCTAATGTATTAGATACTACATTCACTTTATGAATGCCAATCCCCATTTTTTTTACTCGATCTTTATTTTCATCAACAACAGTAATTATTGAATCAACTTTCTTAATACAATAATCGTCGAGTATTTGAGCGAATCTAGGATTTTTAAAAAGTGTGTTCACAAGCCCTTTTTTATCAAATACTTTTAATGCGGCAGGATAATTTTCGTGCATGTCATATATAACGGGTATTCCAAAGATCTTCTTTATAAATAGCGCAATAGGAACCATCGGCAAATCATGAGCGTGAATTACATCTGGTTCAAAATGCCTTACTATTTTGATGGTTTGAAAAAGATATCTTGGATTAAAAAATATTGGGAAGTTAATTAGTTTGTTAAGTTTATAAATTTGAAAAGGTACTGTAAGCCTTACTATTTCACAATTTTCATATTCAGTAATTTTGTTCTTATCGGCTGTAAAATTATTACAAAGCAAGGTTACCTTGTAACCGGCTTTACTAAGTGCTCTTATCTCTTTTTCTAGCCTGATATCCGGTGGGAATTCCGACTGAAGCAGCATAAGTGATTTTTTCATTTTAACTTTTGGCTGAATGAAATTGATTCTTTGGATAAATAAATAGTTGTCTTAAGTAAAAATATGATTTAATAATCAAATGTTTCTTAAAAAGAATAACTCCCTGCAGAAAGTATAGAGGAACTCTAATAAATAATCCTAGAAAATAAAATATTATAGCAAAAATGAATTTTATTCCTCCATAATGTTTTTGAAAATACTTAATTCTAGATATTGTCTGATTTTTATATTTGAACCACGGAACGTTTTTGGTGCTCGCGCCATTCAAATGCACTATACTAGTATTTGGAAAATAAATCACAATTCCAGAAGCTAATCTGAATCTATAACATAAGTCCTTTTCTTCACCATAAAAGTAGAATCGTTCATCAAAACCATCCATTTTTTTTAATATATCAGTAGGTGCAAACATAAAGGCCCCCTTTACCATATCAACTTCAAAGGGATATTTTGATTTAGAATAATTCTGGTAATATTTGTTGAAAAAACGACTCTTAGGAAAAATTTTATAGAAAAAAAGACTCACCATTAGAAGGTCCCAAAGACTATCAAATTTGTCAATGGAGAATTGATGACTGCCATCTTCATTTAAAAGTTTACATCCGACGATCATCTTTTCTTTCTTATTATATACATACTCAAATAATGATTGTAATGTATTCTCAATAAAAAGCGTATCATTGTTCAAGTACAATATATATTGACCTTTCGCAATAGATAGTCCCTGATTATTTGCTTTAGCGAAGCCAAAATTTTCTTTATTTTTTATCAAAGTAATATTTCCAGGATTGGTCAGGTCCCTCAAAGTTTCTTCGAGGTCACATTCTGTTGAATTATTGTCTATAACTATTATTTCATAGCATATTCTCTTAGTAAATCTTATTATAGAACTAATGCAATTTTTTGTGAGCTCGCATTTATTGAAATTTACTATGATTATGGATACAATGGTTTTTTCAGAATAAACTACATTTTCTTCCATAAAATTATCCTTAATGTAATATCCTGAGGAAAAAATGTGTTATAAACAAAATTGCAAATATTGCGAATTATTGGATTTTCAAACAGTTGTTTTTTCACATAATGAAATATTCTTCTACTTTTCACGGATTTCTGAGCCAATTGGTTTCCTTCCTCATCAACAACATGATCAAAGCTAGGTTCTTCTCTTATTCTAAAATATCTGACAAGTTGATTCTCATAAGTAGGATAATACCGAAAAGGATTTTGCTGAATATTCCAAGCAACATCTAATTTACTTGCCATTTCTTCAATACTTTTTCTAGTTAACCACATTGTATGGACAGGCGGTTTTGTTGATACCCATATTGAATTTGTTTTAAAGTATTCTTTATTGGGTGTTGTTAATAAAATTTTTCCATTTTTACCAAGTAAAGAGAACAATTTACCTACGAACTCCGATGGGTTTAGTGTGTGTTCAATCACCTCAGTTGATATAATTAAATCAAATTTATTGTCGTCTGTATTTTTAAGTGAACTCACTTCTAGGCAACTATAAAAATCACCAAAATTTTTTTTTGCAAAATTAATTGCAGGTTGGGCTAAATCTATTCCTAGAACATTATAACCGAGTTGTTGCAAAGAATACGTTAGATACCCATAACCGCAACCAACCTCTAAAATTTTAGCATTACTATCAAGGGTATTAATGTAATTATAAACGTGATAGTAAATTGACTCATTCATCGCTAAATACTTAAGTGGATTTTCTAGAGATTTAAGTTTTTTGGCGTATTCATAATATCTATCATAGCCACTAAAATTTTTTCTGCCGTAAATAACTTTATAGATACTTTTATCTATAGAATCTGTAGAAATGAAATGTGCACCACAATTATAACACTTTATAATATCATAAAAAGTTCCTTTCACATAGCCTGGGTATTTGCTATACAAAGTTTCTATTTCAGTTTTTTCACAAATGATGCAGCTGTTTTGATTACTCATTTCCAAATTCCATCGATAAATTGTTTTATTTTGTTGTTGAGTATAAATATCTTATTAATTGGATATACGTGTAAAACAAAATGTAATTCATTCATATTAAAATAATTTATAAAAATTGTTATTACTGGGGTAACCATTACAGCCAAAAGTAAATAATAAGTTAATGGCAAAGCAGAAAACAAATAAAGACTCCCCAACATTATTAGAGACCAAATAATAGCCCTAGGAGATAATAAATAGATCTCTCCTTGAAGGACTTTGAAGCAAAGTACAAAATAGGTTGTACCACTTAACGCAGTGAATAACCTTGCAAATGCCGCACCCATAAATGAAAACTCAGGAATTAATAGTGTCATGGTAAATAAACACATGCATAAAAGTAAAATTGCATATCCAAAGTTCCATTTCTCAAAATTATAAGCGACAAAAATATTTAAGAAAATAAAATTATAGGAACTAAAAATTTGTGTCCATAAAAGAATAATCGCCGGTGAGCTAGAAGCTACGAATTCAGGACCCCATATAATACTCGTAATAATATTAGATTTAAATGTAAAGATCGAAGCAATAATAAAATAAATTAGATAAGAAAGCTTCACTATAAATAATATAATTGTGTTATTATTAGTTATATTCTGATCTCTATTTTTTACAATTATTGGAAGTAAAGAGTCTATAATCGCTGCAGGGAAGATTAAAAGAGGGACAACATATCTATTAGCTACTGAAATGATACCAATTTCATATTCGCCAAACCAAAACTTTAAAAAGAAGACGTCCAATTGTTGATAAAGGGCAGTTATCAGAATGAAGCCATAAAGAGGGAGCGAAGTTTTAATTAGCGAATATGAATCTGATAAATCAAATTGAAATTTATATAAGTATCTCTTCTTAAGTAATTTCAATAAAAAAATAAAACCAGGAATATTCGAAATTACATATATATATAGAATATAATATGTATTAAGTTCAAAAAAATAAACTGGTATTAGAAGTACAATAAAGAGAATATTATCTAACACAACTAATGATATGGGTAAAGTCATCGAAATTCGAGACTTAAATGGCAACGATAGTAATTCTCTAATATTTGCTATTTTTGAGGAAAAAATGACATTACATAAAAGAACATTTATTACAATTAAATCTTTTGGTGTAGTAGAAACTATGAGAAGTACGATATTTGTAAAAACTATTAACAGGAGTAAAGAAATAATTACGGTTGACAAGGCCGTATTTAATTTTGAAAAATCATTTTTTGATTTAGATAATTCTCGAAATACAATTGGAGAAAATCCGAATTCAATAATTTTGGAGATAACACTTGTCAGAGCGATTAAAAAGCTAAAAAATCCAAACTCCTCAACACCCAAAATTCGTGCAACGATCATTATCGATGCTAAATTGATAATGATGGATATTAATCTACCCGTCGTTAATGAAAATATATTTTTTACAACATTTTTTGAGGAAAATTCGGGTACCATTAACAAACAGCTCGAAAATTTAATTTTCTCATTAAATAAGTTCTTAGCGAGGACATTACGGATTTTTAAATCAGCTATGCAATTTAGATATCAATTTATTCTTTAATACTGAAATTATTATAAATAAAGCCAATAGACTCATTATCCAGAGCGCAGCCCTAGTGACCATATAGAATATTGAGAACGATATAATTATATAAAGATAACTTAATAATAGTAAATTATACAAGCTTCTATTAGTGTAATATTTGAACCAACAATAAGTGATAGTTAAGGATAAGAGATACGGAATCAAGTATAATCCTAAATATCCAAAATCTGCATGAAAATCTCGCAAAAAAGTTCCGGCATTCGTCCACATTGGAACATAATAACCTTTTGGGTACACATCCTGTTTTGGAACAAAATTAAATTTTGACAGAACGTTATAGATGGGAAGCAGAGTGTTTGCACCAATTGGTGGATCCTCACCACCAGCCTCAAAATATTTGCTTAGCACAGCTATGTTTGAACTAAAATAAAAATAAACTTGGGGAGAAATAACAGGTAAATTTTCAATCTTTCTCAACGATCTTGATGCACCTTCATAATTCTCAATTGAACCTCGTATTTCCTTAATTAACGTCAGACTACCCACCCCTAAAATAATTATTGAAATAATTGAAATAAGACCAGCCCTACTGAAATTGAATCTGGCTTTGTTTTCAAAGGAATTTAAATGATGGCGGTACAAAAAAAAGATAATTACAAATTGAAGAAAAGCAAGAAAAATCCCTCCTCTACCAACAGTTGCCATGCCCTTTAATATTATTCCTAAAAATGGGAGTATAGTCACGATTGAAATTTTTTTCTGATAAGCTGTAAGGATGCTGCTAAAAAAAAGTCCAATATATGAGGCAACGAAAAGATAAGGTATAGTACTCACGGATTCCCCAGAAATTCTCTTCCTATATATTAGATTTGCTTTTATAAATACCCCGGCAATACTGCCATATTCGTTAATTAATGCTATCCAATGATAGATTGCAGCAATGAGACCTAGAAGAGAAAAAAATATTGCTATTTTGGAGACTAAAGGATAGTTAATATTCAAATTTCCTGTGGAGGTATCAAGTAGTATTTTCTCGTTTGAAGGTAATGAAGGGAAACAACTTCTACCAACAAATACTGTGATTGCACCTAGCCAGATAGATAAAAAGGTAAAGACAACAATGATCCATGTTTCACCACTAATCGGTGTGAATCTAATAAGTTGAATTTCATACAATAAAATGAATAGAGTCCAACTCACTGAGAAAATCGAAATATGATTAAACCACTTTTTGAATAAATGGAAACTCAAGATAATTGAAATTAGTGCCACGAAACTCGTTAAAAGAACGATCATCGATTTTCCAAGTGCTATTAATCTAAGATGTGATTTTTAATTATAATAATTAAATTCAAGTTATTTTATCCTATAGCTTTTTTTAATTATATTATAAATTTTCTCTTCATATGCTTCTATTTGATTATACTCATCTCGATTTTTAACAATTAGAATCGAATTGAGCCTAAACACAAGAATTATATGGAGAAATAAAAACATAAAGAATACTCCTAATATAATGGAAGCTTTTTTAGGGGAATGCTTTAATTGAGGAGGAATTGCTTTATCTATTACTTTGAGCTTAGGTATATTCTTTTGTTCTTCCATGAGTGACTGTTCGTAAATCGGTAATGTAAATTCTAATAACTTGGTTTGGACTTCTAATTCTCTATAAATTTTGAAATATTCTTTTTGAATTTTGGGAATATCTTTTAATTTCAAATAAACTAATGAAACATCAGTGGTGATTTTACCAGAAACTAAATCATTTACTTTCTTCTGAAATAATGATACCTGATTCTTAAGAATTGTATAATTTGGGTCATTTTTCCCTTTAGTTTCCGCAATAAAGTTCAATTCCAATTCTTTAATTGCTAGTTCACCCTCTAATTTGGCAATAGTTTGAAAGGCAACTTCAAACTGTTCTGGAACTGCAAAAATTCCAAATTTTGATTGAAAATTTTCTAAATCCTCTTCTGCCTTTGAAATATCCCTTAGGTTCTTATAATACCTTTTTTCTACAAATTCTCTAAATTTGGTTGCGTAGTCTTTTATATAGAAATTATTCAGACTGTCTAACAGAAACACAAAATAATTTGCTATGTCAGCACTCAATTGTGGGGATTTATGAATCATTGTTATTTCAATTAAGCCATTTTCGGTTATATCAAAGATCGCATCCTCCCGTAATGCTCGAAGAGTTTTATCCCTTTTATATTCACTCACTTCATAGTATTCTACTAAGTCAAATTTTTCAACAACCTTTTGCATCACTGTTCTACTCTCAACATAACTAAACAATTTATCTATAGTGGCATCCGTTCCACCTAATAACCCTCCCCCAAGCAAAGAACCAAAATTAGACAACATTCCACCAAAAGAACTAACATTATTACCTTCATCACTAACCATTACGGTTGAAACTGCCCTATATTTCACGGGAATGGTAAAACTAAAAATTGTGGTAAATACAACGATTAAAAACAAATTAATTATAATTATTCTTTTCCATTGAAATAGAATGCTCAAATAATCAGTAAATTTTACTTTTTTAACTAACTTTGTATTTTCCATCTAATCTCTCAGTAATATATACTTCTAAACAACGGCGAAAGTGCTGCAGTAACATATATGCCTACAATCTCTAGAGCCGCTACTAAATAATTTATTTGGTAACCTGAATTAATAGCACAACAATTGTCGCTATAGAACCTATTATTCCAGCGTACTGACTAATTTGATTAACATAATAATTGAAATCTTTAGGAATCTCTTTTGGAACATAAATATAGTCCCCAGGTTCAATAGAGTAGTCACCTTCCTCTAATGAAATCCACTCATTAGTTTTTCGCTTTATCAAGAAAATTCTATCTTCTTCTCGAGCTTGTTCAGTGAGACCGCCAGCCTTTCCTATATAATAAATATAATTCTTTCCGGGAATGTGTTCGTAATATCCGATTTTTTTAATTTGACCGTAGAGATAAACTTTATTGAATATTTCAGGTATCAAAACCACATCACCATCACGTAAAATAACTTCTTCAGATTCTCCATGATTTTTTAAAGCCAGATTGAAGTTAATATTCTTAAACATATTTTCACTTTCCATTAAATAGTCACCTGGATAGTTTAACTGCTCGTGCCAAAATAACATCGATGAACGAGCAAAATGTAGAGAATCCAATGTTCTCATACGCTCTAATTCAAGTAACCTATTTACATTTTCACCACTAAGATAATCTGTTACATATTCAATCTTCAATAAATCCAAACTATTTGATGGTCTTAGAAATTCAGCTCGATCTAAATCAGCATTTTTTTTCAATCCTCCTGCACGATCTATTAATTCTTTTAATGTTGTATTTTCTTTAGTAATAAATACATATCCTGGGTTCTTTACTTCGCCAAGTAGTAAAACTTTATAATCTCTTTTATGGTTTGCGGTAGGAGTCAAGTATATTCTATCACCGGATCTTAGTTCCATATCATCATGTGGATTAAGTTTAAATAGTTCTTCTTTATTGCCTGTAATGTCCAACCTTGAAATATTTACAGATTTTTGCCCTTCTAAGCCCTCAGACCAACCTCCCGCAATAAAAATAGCATCACTAAGTTTATCTCCTTCAACGTACTGGTATGCACCGGGGTTATTTATTGCACCATAAATAAAAATAGCATTATTTTTTAAATCCAACTTCGGGAATATTAAGACATCTCCATCAACTAGATATGGATTGTTACTAAAATCAGCCGATAATCTAAATTGTTCCAAATCAATAAAGAGCTCAGTTCCATTCATCCTCTTAAGTAGAATGTTCCGAGTGGCGAAACTTTCAACCTTTTCCATAATTTCTTGTAATGATTGAGAGTCTTTAGCCATACTAAGAGATGCATTTCTGCTTTGCTCATAAATTCTTGTTACGAATTCATCAACTCTTTCCGTACGGAGGGCTTTGAATGTTCCATTTGTAATAAAATCACCACCAATAGTAACGCTGATCAAATTTAATGCCGAAGCATTTTCAATGAGTGAATTACTCGATGCATCCTGTCCAAAATAAGGAATCAACGAACTAAATAAGAACAATATTACATAAAGATTATTTTTCATACTGTATCTCATAATATTCTTGATATTCACCACTGATTACTCTTTCCCACCATAATTTATTTGCGAGATACCAATCAATGGTTTTTGCAATTGCTTCTTCAAATTTTTGCAGGGGTTTCCAGCCAAGTTCGGTATTAATTTTTGTCGCGTCTATCGCGTAACGTCTATCATGGCCGGGGCGATCTTTTACAAATTCGATTAAGTCTTCTGATTTATTTAAGTAGCTGAGTATCAACTTAACTATTTCTATATTTGTCATTTCCTGCTTAGCGCCCACATTATAAATCTCTCCCATTTTGCCTTTTTCCCATACGAGTTCAGCGGCTTTGTTGTGGTCGGTTACGTAAATCCAATCTCGCACGTTTAAACCGTCGCCATAGACGGGGAGTTTTTTGTTGCTCAATGCGTTAATAATCATCAAGGGAATTAGCTTCTCAGGAAACTGAAAGGGCCCGTAATTATTAGAGCAGCGGGTTACAACTACCGGCAGTCCGTAAGTATGCTGAAACGCTAGAGCCATCATATCGGCCGATGCTTTGCTTGATGCATACGGGCTGTTTGGCGATAAAGGGGTCCGCTCCGTAAATAAGCCTTCGGCACCGAGACTCCCATAGACCTCATCTGTAGATATCTGCACGAACCGCTCAACCTCGTACCTGCGTGAAGCTTCCAACAGCACATTGGTTCCAATCACATTCGTCTGAAAGAATACCTCCGAGCCAAGTATGCTTCTATCAACGTGTGACTCCGCTGCAAAATTAATAACGTGATTTATTCTATGCTTGCTAAAAATATAGTCAACCAATTCATGGTTGCAAATATCGCCCTTGATAAAGGTATAGTTTCTACGATGTTCAGATTCTTTCAGGTTTTCGAGGTTACCTGCGTAAGTAAGTTTATCGAGGTTAACGATAAAAACATCTTCTCTTGAGCTTAGAATATGGTTGGTAAAATTACTTCCAATAAAACCTGCGCCGCCGGTTACTAAAACGTTTTTCATCTGTTTATAATTTCCTATTAAGGTCAGATGCGACTCGCCGATTATTATCATACACTTGTGTGCTATCCTTTAGCATGCTCGTTTCATCTATCCCCTAAAAAGCAAAAAATCCTAAAAACAAACCTGTCTGAATAAAAAATGAATTTCCATTCAAATCAGAAGGCACACCGGAAATTTTTTGGCTGTTATCAACTTCCCACTCGTCACCGAAAGTGAGCTGGTACCCGCCTCCAACACGAACAGCAAGAAATCGTGTAATGGGAATATCAACATTTAAAGTCGGCGAAAACATCCAATACGAATTTGTTAAGCTGCGAGAATTGTTTGTCAAATTTTTGTCGGGGCTGCTAAAATCAGTCCATGTATCATTCCAATTAAACCGACCGTTATTTTCGAATATGTTGATATCAATTGATCCCGCACCCATTAGCAACCCGAGTGACACGGCAATTCTTTTTATTTGGGGGAAAGTGTATTCAATTGAAAACGCTCCTCCGCCAATTCCGTATTCAACTTCTTTGCCGCCGGAAGACTGAGAAGTCGATCCGCCAAAACCCATACCGCCTAATCGAACATTATCAATAAGCATAATGTATGCATAACCGGCACCGCCATAAGTTAATATACCCGAAGTTGAAAATTCTCCAACTCCAAAATCTTTTGCCACTATGTTCAGATCATCAACATTAGGGAAAAGGTAAACGGGAGTGAAGCCACCGGCTAATCCGAATTTTGAGACCCATCCGACCTGGCTTGCTGATTGACTAAAAGAAGTTATGTATAAAAAAAAGAATAAAACTAACGCTTTTATTTTCATTGAAATGATAGTAATTACAAAAATTCCGAGTCATAGCTTATAAAAAAAAAGGGTAAAATAAAAATTGGAAATAACGAATGAAGAAATTTCAATAGGTCAAAAACGAATGAATGATTTTAAACCGGCACAGATTTCGCGGATTACACAGATTTGTAAATAAACCGGGAATTAGAAAGAGGGTGATAGAATGATTTAATGGAAGCATGATTGAATAAACATCGAAAAGATCTAGGATTTTCGATTGATGATTGCAGAACGGCAACTTCGGATTGCCTATTAAACAACGACTTCCGTATCCCGGATTTTTCCCTATCTCCTCGATTCCATTTGCTTTCTTATTTAACCCAATTCTCGATCTTTAAATCTTTTATACGTTTGAATTCTTTTTCATTATTTGTTATAAGGATCAGATTATTACTAATCGCTTGTGAGGCGATGAGTAAATCCATAGCGCCGATTGGAGTGCCTTTGCTTTCCAAATCCGTTCTAATTCTACCATACAATTGAGAATCTTCCTCTTTAAATGGAAGAATTACAAGCGGTTGAGTAAACTGTTTAAGGGCGATCGCATTTTCAGCTTGTTTGCTGCTTTTATATACACCATAATTTAATTCTGAAAGTGTTATTACAGAAACAGTTATATCTCCCGGTTTTTGGTTTAAAAATTTCTTTATAACTTTTTCCGGCTTTTTCTTGATTAAGTATATACAAATGTTGGTATCCAGAAGATACTTCATCAGAATAATTCCTCTCTTTTGTCCAATTCAGGTTGAACCCGCTCATCAAAAAAATCGTTGGAGAATAAACTAAGGCTTGTTACCAACGAATCCCAGCTTCTCTTTTTGGGCAACAATATAATAGCATCACCTATTTTTGAAATATAAGCCTCCTTGCCTATTAATCTATATTCTTTAGGAAGTCTAACTGCTTGACTTCTTCCATTCTTAAAAATTTTTGCCGTATCCATATTAACCTCTGTGATATATACTGCGAATATATACCAACGTAATATTATACGCAATGTGTAAATTCCAAAATCGGCGCAGGGATTTATTGTTGAATGGCTCAGTTGTTACACTATTTGATGATAGACAGTTGTCTCACTTAGGTGTTAAGTTGAATAGTCAGCATGATTGAATCTGCAAATTGTTATAATTCATGGAAATATCTTTATACTTAACGTAATCAATCCATGAAATCCGAGCAATCCGTGTCTAAATGAAAGGCTGTGCAAACTTTTACTCTTATCACCACAACAAGGTTAAGTTCACACAGCCTTTACCAGCGAGTAGAAAAATATTTCAATCCATCATCATTTTAAGAAACGATGAGCTATCATCTTTCGAACTGTCTGATTCTACAAACTGTTTTTCCTGCTTCTTTTCATTTCGGTTAAAGAAATCCATTCGTACTTGGTTAGGCTCATCATCTTTTGTAAACGACTGCTCTTTGCTCGACATTCTTTTTATCGTTGGTACATCAAGATCAGCATTCTCATCAAATTCAAAACGCGTCGGTTTATAACCCGCATAAGAGGCTACTTTACGTAAAGGTTTCTCTTTTTCAATTGTACTTTCCGATTTTGCAGCAAACGTTTCATCGGAATGGAAGCCGGTTGCTATAACAGTGTAGGAAACATACTCGTTCATATCCTCTTTTTGAACCAGTCCGAAAATAACATTCGCTTCTTCTCCTGCGGCATCATAGATTATTTGATTTCCTTCCGTTATCTCTTTCATCGTAAGAGTTGTTGAAGCGGTTACGTTAAGCAAAATATTTTTAGCGCCTTTTATATTGATCCCTTCAAGCAACGGCGATGATATTGCTTTTTGCGCTGCCTCCGACGCACGGTTTTCACCCGATGCAATTCCACAGCCCATCAAAGCTTCGCCACTCTGGTTCATAACTGAACGCACATCGGCAAAGTCTACATTAATCTTTCCGGGAACAGTAATTATCTCAGCAATTCCGCGCGTCGCTTCGTGTAAAACTTCGTTCGGTTTATCGAAAGCTGCGAAAGCTTCCGAAGAATCATCCATGATGTTTAATATTCTTTCATTAGGAATGACAATTAAGCTGTCAACATACTGACGCAATTCTTTTATGCCTTCTTCGGCATTGTTCATACGGCGTTTGCCTTCCCACTTAAAAGGTTTGGTAACTATGCCTATAACAAGCGCTCCCTGGCTCTGTGCGATTGACGCAATAATAGGTGCTCCGCCCGTGCCGGTTCCGCCGCCCATTCCGGCGGTAACAAATACCATGTCGCTGCCTTCAAGCAGCTTCGAAATTTTTTCACGGTCTTCTTCAATTGCTTTTCGCCCAACATTCGGATCAGCACCAGCACCAAGGCCCTTTGTTAAATTTCTGCCGATCTGTACTTTCTGATGTGCAGTGCTTTTTTCCAACACCTGTGCATCGGTGTTAACGGCAAGATATTCGACGCCGTCAAGGCCTTTATTTATCATGCTTTCGATAGCATTGCAGCCGCCGCCGCCAACGCCTACTACCCTTAATTTTGCCTGAAGGCTATCGTCTCTATCGATCGTTGCAAATGGCATAGAACCTCCTTGTTGTGGTTTTTATATTATAATTCGTCAAAAAATTCTTGTACTTTTTTAAAGATTGATGAAAACTTTAGCTTACTTTTCTTTTTGTCCTCACCCTCAGAAAGCCAGTTCGCGCTTGACGTTGATCCCGGTATACCTTTTATTAAGCCCGCAACTGTTGCAAATTCCGGACTCTCAATTTCGTTCGATAATCCTTGACCGAGTTCAATAGGCACGCCTATTCTAGCCGGTAATCCAAAAACTTCCTCAGCAAGTTCAGTGCAGCCTCTAAGCAGCGACCCTCCTCCTGCCAATACAATTCCCGCTTTAATTTTACTTTTTAGTTGAGTTTGTCTTAATTCGTTGTCAATAATCGTAAATAGCTCTCGCATTCTTACGCTTATAATCTGGGTTAACAAAGTAACCGGAATTTTAATTGTACCTCGCGCTGCTGGGCCTTTTATATAAATATCTTCTTCCTTTATGATTGCTTCCTCGAGAGCATAACCATGATCTTTTTTTAGCATTTCGGCTTCTTCATTTACAATACCCAACGATTCGCGTATATCGTTAGTAACCTGGTGCCCTGCGACGCCAATAACTTTGGTATGCTTAATACTTTTGTCATGATAAATTGCAACGTCAGTAGTGCCTCCGCCAATATCAATGAGCACAGTACCTAAGTCCTTCTCGTTATCTTCGAGAACCGAAACGCTCGAAGCAATCGGCTGAAGTATATAATCCTTTACAACAAATCCGGCGCGTTCAACGGATTTTTTGATATTCTGAATAGCCGGTATGGAAGCCAATACAACATGATTAACAGCTTCTAATTTAGAACCACACATACCAATCGGACTCTCAATACCTCCCTGGTGATCAACAAAAAATTCTTCGGGGATGATATGTAAAATCTGCCTGTCCGAAGGTATTCGAATTGTTTTAACGTCGGCTTTTAGCCTGTCTAAATCATCCTGGGTAATTTCTTTGTCGGGATTACTTATAGTAACGTAGTTCCTGTGTCTAAGACTTGTAATATGTTCCCCTGCAACACCGACATTTAGTTCTCGAACTTCTATACCTGCCCTGTTCGAAGCAATACTAACAGCCTCTTTAACAGCTTCGGCGGTTTTTGCAATGTTGGCAACCAGGCCCCTGTTAAGCCCATCGGATGGAGCAACACCAAATCCTAGTATATCAATTCCGGCTTCAGTCTGTTCGGCAATTACCGCACAAACTTTAGTCGTACCTAAATCCAGTCCTGCAATAAGATTTTTCTTCATATTAAATCATCCTCTTCGGAATTTTTGCTATCAAGGAAACCAAGAAATATGTGATCCTTATAACGCAAATCGACATAATCAATTATTTCATTTACTCCATCTCCGTTTACATTATTCCAAATCAAATTAAACGTAAGCATTTTTCTTATTTCACTTCCTCTGCCGATTATAACCGGGTAAGTATAATTCGAAAGTTGAAGCAGAATATCGCGCCCATCCCTCAAATTTATTTCACTTATTTCATTATACAGATCAAGATTAACCAGCTTCGTACTCGAGAGGATTTTAAGTGCAACAACTAAATCGTTGTATTGTGTTACAGATTTTAATCCCTGGAGCAATCCTTCAATTCCCGGATTGCTGATTACCGGGTAATTAATGTTTTCAGTATAAGGCAGCAAAGGAATAAGCATTAAATCCTCCGAAACAAGAAACTGTTCACCTTTGCAAAAAACAATTGCTTCGAAACGTTTTTCATAAATATCGATTATTATTGTTTCTCCATCTATTACTACATCTACTGTTTCAACATAAGGGTGCTTTGCAATTCTGTCGCGAATCAGAGTTATACTAACTTCTTTTGATCCCGTTAAATCTTCGAGCTCGGCAAATTTTAGATACTTATCTTTTGCCAAATGAACATTACCTTTTAATTCAACCAAAGAAATTGAGGCATCTTGTTTTCCTTCAACAGATAAAGATAAATACCCTACCAACCCTAATAGTAATGCCAACATTATTAACGACGATATTTTTACTGGTGATCTCATGTTGATTTTTTCTTTTTAATTAAGTCAACAAATTTCTCACCGTACTTCCAAATATCACCTGCACCCATCGTAATTATAATATCATCTTCCTTTTGAATGCTTTCCAACAGTTTCGGCAGTTTTGTTTTGTCCGATTCGTAAATAACATTTTTATGGCCATAGCTTTTAGCAGCATTAGATATAAGTTCACCGGATATACCGGCAATAGGTTCCTCTCTTGCCGGATAGACATCGGTACAAACAAAAACATCAGAGTTAAGAAAAGACCTGCCGAACTCTGAGTAAAAGTCACGTGTACGAGAATAAAGATGCGGCTGAAAGACTGCAATTAGTCGGCGTTCCCAGCCGCTTCTTATCCCAGCGAGTGAGGCATTTATTTCGGTAGGGTGATGCGCATAATCGTCAACGACGAGAATGCCATCGGAGTGTTTGGTTTCAAACCTTCTATAGACGCCGGTAAACTTCTCCAGAGCTGTTTTGATAACATCGAACTTAATTCCCATCTCAGTGGCAATACTCACAGCAACCAAACTATTTTTTATGTTGTGATCGCCTGGAATGTTTATTGAAATTTGCCCGAGTTCTTCACCATGATAAAGAACGGTATACGAACTTTTATACTCGTTATGTTCAATATCAACAGCGCGCACATCAGCTTGCTGCGTAAGTCCGTACGTAATAATCTTTTTATTGATCAGAGGAATAATATCCTGCAAAGCAGGTTCATCAAGGCACAGAACAACAAATCCAAAGAAAGGAACTTTGTTAGCGAACTCTACGAAAGCTGCCTTTATATCATCGAGATCCTTGTATGTATCTAGATGTTCCTGCTCCAAAGTTGTTATGGCTGCAATGCTTGGGGTTAAGCGTAAAAATGTTCTATCGAATTCATCAGCTTCAACCACTATGTATTCACCCTGACCAAGCCGTGCATTAGTACCTCCCAGCCCGCTTAATTTACCGCCGACAATAATGGTTGGATCAATTCCGCCTTCTGTTAATACCAAACCAACCATAGAAGTCGTCGTTGTTTTACCGTGTGTTCCTGCAATTCCAATACCGTATTTCATCCGCATACATTCTGCCAGCATCTCAGATCTTTTTATCACGGGAATTTTTCGTTCAAGGCCTTCTTTCACTTCGGGATTTTCTTCGTTTACAGCAGATGAATAAACGAGAACATCGACATCTTTAACATTAGCTGCAGCATGCCCACTATAAATAGTAACGCCAAGCTTTTTTAACCTATTCGTGATTTCACTTTCCATTAAATCAGAACCGGAAATTTCGAATCCCTGGTTTAATAATATTTCAGCGATTCCGCTCATACCAATTCCGCCGATACCTACAAAGTGAATTCTTTTAATAACTTGTTGAAACATTTATCTTATCCTTGCCTGTTTTCAGCCAACAATAACGCGCTTTTAGCAATCACTTCAGCCGCGTTCGGTCTGGAAAATTTTCTTATTCCATCACGATATTTTTTCAGCAATTCATCATCACTTATTAATTCGTTAATTAAAGGAAAAAGCCTTTCATCAAGCTGTTTGTCTTTGATTAAAGCACAAGCGCCGGCATCCGCGATTGATTTTGCATTTTTATACTGATGGTCCTCAGCGACGTTTGGAGAGGGCGCAAAAACAACAGGCAATGCAAGCGCAGCAACTTCGGCAATCGTAGTAGCTCCTGCTCTGGCCAGGATTAAATCAGCAGAAGCATACGCCGCACTCATATTCTTGATGAAAGGCTTGACTATAATTCTTTCGTTTTCCAGAATCTTTAATTCTTCGAAGTAATTTTTACCAGTCTGCCATACAATCTGCAGATAATTAATTTCTAATAATTTCTTAATATTGCTTTTGATCGCATTATTTATCGATCTCGCTCCCAAACTACCTCCAAGTACAAGCAAAGTTTTTTTATCAGGGTTGAGCCCAAATTCTTTCAACGATTCTTCACGACTAACATTTTCAGAGCTTACACGAACGGGATTACCAGTGAGCAACAGTTTAGATTTTTCACGAAAATATTTTTGAGAATCCTGAAAGCTTATATGAATCTGCTCTGCTCGTCTTTCGAGAAGCCTGTTTGCAATACCCGGGTAGCTGTTCTGCTCAAGCAGCATCGCTTTTGCGCCCATCACAGAAGCTCCCCAAATTGCAGGAAACGAAACATAAGCGCCAGTGCCTATCGCCAAATGCGGCTTGAACTTCATACAAATAAAAAGCGACTGAAGCGTTGATACCAGGACTTTTGCGGGGAACAATAAATTTTTCAAAGCGAGTTTTCGCTGGAAACCGCTAATCCAGATCGGCTTAAAATTAAATCCGTTCTGCGGCACTACCTGTGATTCGATCTTATCGCGGGTACCAATAAACAGAATTGACGCTTCGGGATTTAGATCACGAATTTTTTCCGCAACCGCAATCGCTGGGAAAATATGGCCGCCGGTACCGCCGCCTGCAAATAATATGTTATACTTCGATCCCACTTTGTTCTATTTTGTCCAGAGTATTTTTATTAAATAGTATTGTTTCTCTTGCAATGCTTAGAAGAATGCCGACGGAGACACTGAAGATAATAATCGAGGTTCCACCGAAACTTATAAACGGTAACGTAATACCGGTTGTCGGCAATGCTCCAACAACAACGCCCGCATTTATGAACGCACTTAGCACAATGTTAAACGAAATTCCAAAACCAAGTAATTTTCCAAAGTTGTCTTTTGCTTTTTTTGAGATTAAGACACCAATCACAAATACCGTTAGGTATATGAGCAGAACAGTAATAGCTCCTATAAAACCAAGCTCTTCTCCAAGTACCGAAAAAATAAAATCACCGAAAGATTCGGGCAGGAACAAATCGCTTTGACGACTATGTCCAAGCCCTACTCCCCAAAAACCGCCGCTACCCAATCCTATTTTTGCTTGCAGCACCTGGGTGTTCGGCTCACCCGCTCCCGTAATACTTGTATAAAATCCGGCAAGCCTTTCACGTGAATGGGAAAACAACAGCATTACTGCGCCTCCCACTGCTGCAATAGCACCGGTAGTTCCCAGCAGATGTTTAACCCTACTGCCGCCAACGTAAAGTAATGTAAAGGAAGTGAGCACAATGATCATACTTGTACTCACATTCGGCTGAATAAGAACAAGTCCACTAACAACGACCACCCAGAAAACCGCATATTTAAAACCGTGCTTAAAATCTTTGATCAGCTCACCTTTGCGCTCAAGCAATTGGGCAAGATGAATTATTAGTATTAGCTTCGCCAGTTCCGACGGTTGAAATCGGAGAAGTCCAAGATCAATCCATCTTGCTGCGCCTTTTAGTTTAGGTGCAAATAAAAATGTTGCAACAAGCACTATTAATATTCCAATGAGTAAGTGCTTACTATACTTCTTGTAAAAATCGTATGGTATTAGGGAAACAATTATCAAAGCTCCTATTGCCCCGATAACTTTCCAAACATGCGATTTAAAAAGAAAATACAGGTTATTGAACCTAATCTCGCTATATGTACTACTGGCACTTAGCACAAGCATTGCGCCCAATATTATCAGTACCAATACCAACACGAGTAATGTTCTGCCTAGTATTTTCATTAGTTCAAACTCATAACGGCTTCTTTAAATACTTTGCCTCTGTGCTCGTAACTTTTAAACATGTCGAAGCTTGCGCAAGCCGGCGAAAGTAAAAGAACACTATTCTCTTCAGCTTCCGCTCTGGCGCTAAGCACGCAATCGTTCAGATCGTCTTTTAATTCAACTTCAACCACTCTTTCAAAGAAGTTTTTCACTTTTTGCGAAGACGACCCGATTGCATATATTTTTTGGACATTTTGTTTCACAAGATTTTCAATCTGCGTGTAATTATTGCCTTTATCTTTACCGCCAAGAATCAGGTAAATAGGATTGTCGAAACTCTGCAATGCATACCAAACCGAATCAACGTTGGTAGCCTTGGAATCATTTATATATTCCACACCGTCAAGCTCGCGCACAAACTCAAGCCTGTGCTCAACGCCTTTAAAAGAACTGAATGAATCGGCTATGGATTCGTTTGTGCAACCCGCGATTTTAGCGACGGCAAGTACAGCCAGTGCATTTTGCTTATTATGATTACCCTTAAGAAATAGTCTGCTCTCTTCGCATACAATTTCTTCAACTGCCTTAACTGAATTATAAAAATCACCGTTACACGAGTAAGCTCCGTCATCCAGCGGATTAGTAATTGAGAACCCGATCTTGTTTACGAAGCCATTATTAAGCTTGGGTATTTTGTGATCGTCGCTGTTATAAATGTAATAATCACTTTTATCCTGATTCAATGCAATGTTCTGCTTTGAAGTAGTATATTTTTCAAAACTATCATCGTATCTATCCAGGTGATCCGGTGTAATGTTCAGGATAATCGAAATGTACGGTTTAAAGGAGTAAACAAAATCCAGTTGAAAGCTGGAGGTTTCAAGTGCAACATATTCATTGGGTCTTACAATGGCCGCCACTTCGGAAAATGCAAGTCCAATGTTACCGGCTTCATAGCATTTAATACCGGCGGTATTCAGCGTATGCGCACATAAGGCAGTTGTTGTGGTTTTACCATTGGTGCCGGTTATTGCAATTATCTTACCGCTGCAGAACCATGAAGCAAATTCCAGTTCGCTGAACACTTTAATTTCTTTTTCTTCAGCCTTTACCAGTACATGCGAATTACTTGGCACACCCGGACTGGTTATAATGAAATCACAATCAAAAACTCTAGCGGAATGTTCACCGAATTCAAAATCAATACCTTCAGCAATTAGAATTTGCTTGGCTTCATTCATTTTTTCTTCCGGTGAATAATCGCTAACAAACGGTATTGCTCCATGTGCTTTGGCTAACTTGGCCGCTCCCAACCCGCTTCTTACCGCTCCCAGAATCGATATTTTTTTACCGTTTATATTCATTATCTAATTTTAAATGATGCCAGGCTCATCAACGCCAATATTATTGTGATTATATAAAAGCGAATAACTATCTTGGGCTCGCTCCAACCTAACAGCTCGAAATGATGATGAATGGGGGTCATCTTAAAAATTCTTTTCCCTTCACCATATTTTTGTTTAGTATACTTGAAGTAACCGCGCTGTATTATTACGGAAAGTGTTTCGATAAAGTAGATTCCTCCAAGTATCGGGATTAACAATTCTTTCTTAATTAGAATTGCCATTATGCCTAAAGCCCCCCCTAAAGCAAGGGAGCCTGTATCGCCCATAAAAACTTGTGCCGGGTAAAAGTTGAACCAAAGAAACCCTAATCCGGCGCCAATTAAAGCAGCGATAAAAACCGTTAATTCACCCGAACCGGGCAAATAAAGAATGTTCAGGTAGTCCGAATAGATAACATTGCCCGAGACATAGCTCATTACAGCCAGCGCTAATAAAACAATAATCATGGTGCCCATTGCAAGACCGTCTAAGCCGTCGGTTAAATTAACAGCATTAGATGTTGCGGTAATTATAAAGATAACCGCCGGGATGTAAAGCAGGGAAAAGTCCCAGTTCAAATTTTTGAAAAACGGTAAAGTTGTTTGTGTATTGAATTCCGAAAACTCCGGTAACAGGTAAACGGCGAGCCCAACTCCCAATCCTACCATCATCTGACCCAGCAGCTTGTACCTTGCAATTAATCCTTTAGAATATTTTTTAACGACTTGGAGATAGTCGTCGATATATCCAACCATGCTTAGAAAAAGTGTTCCCGCAAGCACTATAATTATGTAAATACTCTTTATATCGCTCCATAATAAAACAGAAATTGTTACGCACATAATTAAAATTATACCGCCCATTGTAGGCGTACCGGCCTTTGATTTATGATGCTTTGGACCTTCCTCGCGAATTGTTTCACCAATTTGCTTTTGTTTTAAACGTGCTATTATTTTTGGACCCAAATAAAACGACAGTAACAATCCCGTGACCGCGGCAAGTATTGATCTAAACGATAAAAACCGGAATACGTCAAAGCCCGGAGGATTAAATATTTCATTTATATAATCGAACAAGTAATAAAACATTTATTCTGCCTTTGATTTAATTATCTCAGCAAATTCCTCCATTCTCATTCCGCGCGATCCTTTAACAAGAACTTTGGTTTGATTGAAATCTATTTCGGATAACCTGTTACTAAGCGCTTCTCTTGAATTAAAGTGTTCGGAACTAACGCCGCTTCTTTTTAATTCTTTATGTAACTCTTTCATCAACCCACCGATTAAATAAACTTCGACTGATTTCAGACTTTTAACATGTGCGGCAAGAGCCCTATGCAATTTTTTTTCATCCTTGCCAAGTTCAAACAT
Organism: Melioribacteraceae bacterium; assembly: GCA_028280855.1. Lineage (GTDB taxonomy): Bacteria > Bacteroidota > Ignavibacteria > Ignavibacteriales > Melioribacteraceae > PGYT01. The sequence continues at coordinate 4,020 of JANQLA010000057.1, read as the reverse complement.
ATCACCAAGCACAATTAAAGCTTTTTTGAATCTCTTGATTCGTTTAATAACATTTAAAGCAACTACAGTTGATGCAGGATTTGAATTATACGTATCATCAATTAGTACCGCATTATTAAATTCAATTTGGTTTAGTCTACCTGGCGTTTCGCGTATATTTTTAACACCGGCCACGAGATCTTTTTTGCTAACTTTTAATTGACGCGCAACTACAAATGCAGCAAGAAAATTTTGCACGTTTGATTCACCTAACAACGGCATTTTAATCTCAAAATTAAGTTTGGCGGAGCTGATCTTTAAATAGCATCTTCCTAACTCATCATGCCCGTTTATAAATCCTTTGTAATCTGGCTTTTCTTTAAATCCGTAAGTCACTGCCTTCAAATCTTTATTCCTGATTTTGCGCAACATCGGATCATCGTTATTTATAAAACACGTTCCGTCATTCTTATTGCATTCGCTAAATAATGCTGATTTTTCATTGAGCACACCTTCCCTGTTCTTCAAGTACTCAAGGTGAGAATCTCCAATGTTTGTAATGAGTGCGAAATCCGGCTCGGCAATTTTGGCGGTATATTCAATTTCGCCGAAATGATTTGTACCATGCTCAAGCACCAGCACTTCTGTACCGGGTCTTGCTGAAAGAATAGTAAGCGGTACGCCGATATGATTGTTATTATTTGCTTTGGTCTTTACAACTTTATATTTAGCCGAAAGTAAAGCTGCCAATGTTTCTTTTGTTGTGGTTTTTCCATTACTCCCTGTAATCGAAACTACAGTTGCGTTTAAATTATGCCGCCAACAATTTGCAAGTTCTCCGTAAGCGATAATAGGATTTGGGACAGTAAGAATAGGAGTATTTACAGAATCAAAATTTTGCAGCTTGCGTTCGCTGATAATTACGGCTCCAGCACCATTTTTAATAGCATCAGCAACGAACTTATGTCCGTCAAACCTGTTTCCGCGAACAGCAACAAAAATTCCGCCTTTTTTCATTTCACGAGAATCTATCGATACCCATTGCGTTGGCTTGTAATCATCGGGATTATAGATCACTGCACCCGAGAGGTTAAATAAATCCGCTATGTTGAATTTAGGTCTTAACATAATGCCAGGTATTCTTCTGCTTTTTGTTTATCTGAGAAACTATGTCTAATTCCATTTATTTCCTGGTAATCCTCGTGTCCCTTGCCCGCAATCAATACTACCGCATCTTCTTCGGATTCCGTTATCGCATACTTTATTGCTTCTTCCCTGTTCTCAACTACTTTGTGATTATTCAATTGCAAGCCTTCTTCAATATCACGAATTATTGCGCCAGGTTCTTCTGTTCGAGGGTTGTCCGAAGTTATTATCACAACATCGCTCCCTCGTTCAGCAACTTTACCCATTTCAGGTCGTTTTGATTCATCCCTGTCCCCGCCGCATCCGAAAACAGTGTAAATTTTTCTCTCACCTTTAATCAATGAATTCAATGTTTCAAGGGCTTTCTTAAGACTATCGGTAGTATGTGAGTAATCAACAATCACTTTTTTATTTTTACGCTCTACTACCTCGAATCTACCGGGAACCTGAGGGAAACTTGACAGTGCTTTTTTAGCAATACTCCAATCAACACCACACTGTCTTGCGGTTATAACTGCTGCTGTTGCATTATAGGCGTTAAATGATCCGATGAGATTCAGAGTAAAATCATATTTTGCGTCTGCATAAATTAGTTCAAATGAAGTTCCGTTTATATCATAGGATATGTTCTGCATTTGATAAAGCGCCGAAGGACCGGTGCCATAGAATAAAGAGGTTGAATTTGAATCAGCTATTACCTCAAACCAATTATCATCGTCAATATTCAGAATTGCTGTCGAGGTTGGAGATAACATATCGAACAATCTCTTTTTCGCTTTAAGGTACCCGGGAAAAGACCCGTGAAAATCAAAATGATCAGCCGTAATATTTGTGAATATCGCAATATCAAATTGCAAGGCATCAACGCGGTATAACTCAAGCGCATGCGATGATACTTCCATAACACAATGAGTGCATCCTGCTTCAACCATTGCCGACATTAGCTCATGAATCTGATAGGATTCAGGTGTTGTAAGTTTAGTCTCTAGTTTTTCATCACCAATATAATTCGCAATAGTACCAATCAAACCAACCTTGTGACCAGAAGCTTCCAATAAGTGCTTAATAATAAATCCGGTTGTCGTTTTACCCTTGGTTCCGGTTATTCCTATCAGTTTCAACTTGTGGGAAGGCTTATCCTGAAGCTCATAAGAAATTTGCGAAAGGGTTTTACGACTATTTTTTACGAGAATTTTAACAACCCCTGCATTACTAAACAGCTCGTCGGGAAATCCTTCATCGTTTTCAAGCACTATGGCTGAAACGCCTTTTGATATTGCCTCTTCAATAAAATTATGACCGTCTTTCTTATACCCCTCTATCGCGACAAAAATTTTGCCTTTTCCAACCACCCTGCTGTCGTTGGTTATAGCAGTAATATACGTCTTTTCAGGTTCGCCAAGCACCTGGATAACATCAACTGTGTTTAATAATTTCGATAACAGCATTAGTTAAGCCTCAATCCTTTAGATCGGTTAGCCTCACAATTAATTATGCAAATTTGCCCTGGCGTAATAGGAGTATTCGCTGCAATACTCTGCTTGCTTACAAATCCGTTACCAACAACTTTGCACTTCAGGCCGATATCGTTTAATATCGCCACAGCTTCTCTTACAGACATATTTATTAGATTAGGCATTTTATCTTTTTGAATATTTTTTACCTGCGAATTTTCCAGGCTTTGTTGCTCACCGATGTTGCTAAATTTTATAGGCCTATTTGGTGTCGCGTTACTATTATTCTTAAGTAATTCGTCCAAATATTTTTTCCTGCGTTCAATCCTGTTTTTTTGCGGTACAAGATTTAAATCGGCTTCTATTAAACTTTCGGCAACGCGCTTAAATATAGGCGCTGCAACCTGTCCACCGTACCTGCCTACCGTAGGAGAGCTAACTTGTATAAGGCACGCTACCCTTGGTTCTTCGGCCGGGAAAAATCCTATGAACGATGCATTATACTCGCGCTTGGAATATGAGCCGTCAATAAGCATTTGAGCCGTGCCTGTTTTACCGCCGACCAATACATTATCGAGTTTTGCGTTGCTTCCGGTTCCTTCTTCTACAACTCCGATTAAAAAGTCAATAATTTTATCGGAGGTTGCTTTGCTGATCACCTGCCTGATTTTTTCGGGCATAAAAGTTTCAGTAATTCTACCCTTACTATCCTTGAGGTCTTTTACAATAAACGGTTTGTAAAGATTACCGCCGTTTATAACTGCGGCAAAAGCCGATAGCATTTGGATAGGAGTTACGGCTAATTCGTAACCAAAGGACATAAACGGTTTTGATATTTTTGAATATGATTTCGGCTTCTTCAAATAGCCTTTGCTTTCACCCGGTAAATCAATAGAAGTTATATTGCCGAACCCAAAGTCCCGCAAGTATTTATAAAAATTATTTTCATTTATTCTTGTAGAAAGTTTTGCCATTCCAATATTGCTGGATTCTTCCAATACTCCGCGTGCAGTTAAATAAGCATGAGGATGCGTATCGGTAATATTAGCCGATCTAATTTTATACTTTCCGTTTTCGGTATTAATAATCTCTTCGCCTTTGATTAGTTTTTCTTCGACCAGCATTGACATTACGATTGGTTTAATTATTGAGCCGGGTTCATACGGATCCGTAATGCCACGGTTTCTACGGGTGTTAAGCTCGAACTTCTTGTAATTACCTGGATCGTAGTCCGGCAATGAGGCGGCGGCTAATATTTCCCCTGTATTCGGGTTGATAATTATACCTGATGCGCTATCGCCTTCAAATTTTTCGAGCCCCCATTTTAATTCCCTTTCAAGAATTGTCTGATAATCTTTATCAATGGTTAGGGTTACATTTCCGCCGCTAACCGGCTTAATCGACTTCTCGTTGTCAACAGAAACTGTTCGCCCAAGTACAT
>JANQLA010000051.1 GCA_028280855.1 Melioribacteraceae bacterium | reverse complement strand
TTGCTATTTTGTAAAGCCATGCAGAGAATGGAATGTTACGCCACCTGAACATCCAAATTTTATCAAGAGCTTTATAAAAAGTATCGGATGTTATTTCTTCAGTAATTCCAATATTCAACGTACGTTTGTAAATATAGTTGTAAATTTGATCATAGTAGCGATCATATAGTTCACCGAATGCAAGCGGGTCTTTGCGAGCCGCATCAACAAGTTGTTTTTCGAGTTCGAGATTATCCAAAATCAACAACTCCCGACTCGATAAAATATTTGAATAGATAGTGTTCATACATTATCATAATGCAAAATTATAAAAAAGTTGCATCAGAAATATTTAGCCCTATTTTGCTTTGAAAATTTCAAAAAAGTTATGTTTCGAATTCACTACAAAATATTACTTTTACTGCAATTATCGGCTGTTTACATTCTTCCGCAGGATTCTGCCAATGAAAGAATAATTCATCTTGTTCAACAAGCGTGGCATGTTGGATATCTAATTCCTGTTAATTCAACAACTATTAATTATATCCCGGTATTGAATGAGTTTAGAGATTATAAGTACGTGGATGTAGGCTGGGGAGATGAGGATTTTTATCAGAACGACGGAATTAATTACTATTACGGTGCAAAGGCAATGTTAATACCAACCAGCAGTGTAATAAAAATAACTGCGCATAAGGCATCGAAACAATCAATATTAGGATGGCATGAAGACTACAGGAAAATTTCGTTGATGTACCAAGAGTACGTTAAATTGTTAAAATACATCGGAGCTTCATTCCTTAAAGAAGACAATGCCTACATTGAAACCAGTTCTCATGCCGAAGGAGCTATTAGGTATTACAAATCACATCTTAGTTACTATTTATTCAATACTTGCAATACGTGGATAGCAAGGGGCTTACATTCAGCCGGAATTAACATTGATTACAGTGGAGTGATTACAAAAGATCAATTATTTGCAGAGGTTGACGATTATATTATTAATAAAAACCCCCGCAAAAGCAGGGGTGCAAGTAGTGTGGAAAATTAATCCATATAAATTGTTACTGGATGATCAATTATATAATTTTAATACGAAAAACGAAAGTTGAATTAGGATGAAGAATTTTGGAAAAAAGCCCCCCAAAATTAACTGCCGCAAGTGCATTCATTTTTATATTACCTGGGATAAAAAATTTCCGAACGGTTGTAGAGCATACGGATTCAAAACTAAACAAATGCCCTCTTACAAAGTCAAATCATATTCAGGAATTGACTGCTTAAAATTCAGTGCAAAATGATTCGCAGCAGTTTCTTTGCTGCAAACTGTTTTGTCTTTCTGGAAACAAGTATTTCAAGTTGAGAATGGTCCGAATAAACAAAAATTATTAGACTAAAAAGCCCCTCAAAAAAATGTGAGATTTTATTTTATCTACTGGCTTGCTTGCCCCCACCGGATTTAAGTCGGAAGCCAATCCCGGTAATCCGTCAGTCGCCGGACATCAGGGCTGGCATATGCACACTTCGTTTTGCGGGGCATACGAGATAAATTCTCTTGCCCCACAAAATAAAAAAGTTCGAACACTAAATCAGTTGCAATTTGGTAGTGATATTAGTAGTTACCAAATGGATGTATCATGTTCCTGTTAAGGGTAAAAAATGGTTATTACAACATTTATTTCTACCGTTCAACAACTATATCCTTTGTTACAAATTGAGCAACCAAGGGTAAGTGATCAGCCAACTTACGTTGTGTCACTTTATCAAAGAAGTACTTTACTTGCAGTGAATTCTCAACCAACTCGGCTTGCATGTTTTCGTTTGGGAGAATATAGTCGATTCGCCATTTAGGGGCGTCCGCTGGATGAGTAAAAACACTATCGGCTAAATTATCTATAAACTTCACCGGCGAATTTCCATCTAACATAAACTGAAATTCTTTACTATCCGGAGTAGCGTTAAAATCGCCAGCAGCCAATATGTTCTTTTCTGAATTTTCTTTTAGAAAGCGTTCGTATTGACCTTTCAAAAATTTTATCTGTCCTAAGCGCATAGCTTCATTTCTCGCTCCTCTTCCGGCCTTCAAGTGAACTCCTGTAAGTAGGAACGAATATTCGTCGTTCACAAATACATCAATTGACCAAAGGCGGGTATTTATCATGCTCTGTGTTTCGTATTTCTCTTCTCCTGACTCCTCATCTATGTATTCTACAGGAGTTGTCACTGCGCCATATCCGTATATAATGCCAAGAGGAATCCTGCTCATCACTACTACGTTCATATACCAATTAATGCTTTCATTATCTGCAAAGAACCGGTAGCCCATATCAGGAAGAGAATCATTAGCAATTTGCCGAAGAAACTGTACATGCTCAAACTCTTGTAAGACAACAATATCAGCATCTGCTTTTTTTAACGCATCTACTAAGAGAGAGATTCTGTCTTCCATTCTCTCACCACCATTCTCGCGTCTGTTTTGTGTATAAGGGTTATCGTGCGAGTCGACAAAGTGCTCCACATTCCAGGATAGGATTTTCAAAGTATCCCCGGTAGTGTCCTTATAGCCTTTAGGTGTAACAATTCCTTTTTTAAAATCCTCAACGGCAATGGCATTTGATGCCTGGTTTTGATTGGTCTCTTCCGGGGTAAAAGATTTCACAGAACATGCATTGAGAAGTATTGTGCATATTGCTAGTAGAAATATAGATTTTAGCAAAACATTTAGGTTCATTTCTTTGAAGCAAATTTTTAACATATAACACCTTTTACAATTACGTTTGGGACTTAAAAGATTATTGAGGTTAAGCGGTGTCAAAATAGAAAAAATTGAATAAAGAGTCATTCTTAATAATTGAAGAAGAACCAAAACCTATCATTATCAAAATCATTCCGAAAGATTAATTAACGTACTGAATTAATGGAAATAGAAAAGTATTTCCTTATTAGGTAGTACCGTAAAGTATGGAATTGTGCCGTTTTAATCCTAATACATAATAAAAAAGCCCCACAGCAATACTGCGAGGCATTTTTTATGTGGGACCGATCTCGCAAAAAGTCTGCGGGACAAGCCAGACAAAATCTTTTTACTTGTTACAAAATAAAAAAGGGCAGTTACTAACGTAACCACCCTTTTATTTTGCGGGGCCGACGAGACTCGAACTCGCGACCTTCGGCGTGACAGGCCGACGTTCTAACCAACTGAACTACGACCCCAAATATGCTATAAGCATAAAAAGAACGTTGGCAAATATAGAAGCTTTTACATTTCTACGCAAGCAATTTTACAAATCTTTTGTACCGAACGAAACTCCCACTGCAACTGCTACCCTCACGGCCTGGTCATCAGGTTTAACCAGTTTCTGATTTGCAATGGCGTCCTCAATTTTCACGTTTTTAACTTCGTTGCCTTTCAGCGCCGCCATGCGGCCGAACTTCTTTTTTAGCGCCAGTTCAATTGCGGTTACACCAAACTTTGTAGAAAGTATTCGATCATATGGTGTAGGACTGCCGCCTCGCTGCAAGTGACCAAGAACTGTATATCTTGTTTCAAGTCCTGTGTTTTCGCTAATTTTTTTTGCAACTACTTCTGCAATACCACCAAGCTGGATTGGATCAGTCCGTTTTTTATCAACTTTCTTTACAATCATTTTGCCGTCTTTAGGTTTTGCTCCTTCTGCAACACAAACAATGCTAAACTTTTTGCCGCGCATATTCCTTTGGATTACCCGTTCGTATATAGCATCCCAATCAAATGGTATTTCCGGTAATAGAATTACATCGGCACCTCCTGCTATTCCGCCGTTTAATGCTATCCATCCGGCGTATCTTCCCATTGCTTCAATAACCATAACGCGATGATGCGATGATGCAGTTGTGTGCAATCTATCGAGCGCTTCGGATACAACAAATACTGCAGAGTCATGGCCAAAGGTTAGGTCCGTTGCCTGCAAGTCGTTATCAATAGTTTTTGGAACACCTACTACGTTCATGCCCATTTCAGCAAGTCGATTTGTAATTGCCATTGTTCCATCACCACCAATGGCTATAAGCACATCAAGTCCCCAGGCATCGTAGTTTCTAAGAGCTTCTTTTGATTTGTCAACTATTTGAGTTTTACCATTCGTACTTTCAGGCCAATGGAAAGGATCGCCTTTATTCGACGAGCCTAAAATTGTTCCGCCGCTTGCCAGAATGCCGGAAACATCCTTGTTATAGAGTTCAATACCCTTACCGGTTACGAGCCCTTCAAATCCGTCTAGTATGCCGAGCACGCTTAGCCCGTTATCATGAGCCGGTTTTGCAACTCCGCGTATTACAGCGTTTAATCCCGGACAATCACCGCCACCGGTAAGAATTCCGATCCTTTTTATTCTTCCCTTAGCAGCCATTTTTTACCTCGTAATTTATTCACTAAAATTCTTGATCGATTTGAAATGAAGTTTTGCTACATTTCTAAGAGCGTCAATACCGTAATCATCGAAAATTTTCTCTGCAATTTTTGTGGTTTCTACTGATGCACCTTTCTTAAGAGCAAATTTATTATTTCTCTCAAACCATTTATCGAAATGATATCTTGCAATTATTGATGCCGCTGCCACGCCAAGGAATCTTTCACCTTTATGAGTGTGTTGGATATTTAATGAAGTATAATCTTGCAAAAGCAGTTGTTCATTGCTGAATTTATCTACAATAATATTTTTCGTTTCCGACTTAGCTAACAGATTGTTAATTGCTTTTGAATGTGCCCAATTCAACATCTTATTTAAATTCCGGAAGTTCTTATAAAGTTCATTGTATTTAACAGGAGTTATAGTAACAACTTCAAAGCTGTCGGGATACTTCTTAATAAGGCCTGTTGCGCAATTTGTAATTTGGAACCGGGACATGTTCTTACTATCCTGCACACTTAAACGCCCAAATGGTTCATACATTTCTTCATTATAATCAAACGCGCAAATCACCATGGGCCCGAACAAATCACCCTTACCCGTTTCATCTGATCCGATGTAATTATCAAAGTCAATTTCATTTGATTGATTAAATTGTAATTCCGACTGTTTAAATACAAGCTCGTTTACAATTGAATATACTTCAGTTTCCTTGTTACCCTGCAAAACAGTTTTAACTCCTTTTTTACCAAAGTAAACCTGAACCTTTAGTTTAGCAGACGATCCATTAGAAACATTAAATTCATAGTTATATGATTTTTTATCGATTCCTGAAATAATTAATCCGGATTGCTTAAGTAGTGAATGGACTTCCGTAATCTTGTTCAGCGCCTGTTTTTCAATATTCATAAGTACAATTAAAATATATTAAGATTATGGCAAAACTTTTTTGTTAGATTTCCATCCATCTACCCATTCCGTGAAAGGTTTTACTATAGGTACGGGAGTAATTTTTCCACCGAATCCCATTACCCTTATTGCGAATGAATTGATGTTTGTAATTTCAAGCTCATTCAATGCATTAAAATTGATATTTATTTCGCTCTCGTTTGCCTTTTGTGTAGTGCTTTCGATTAATTCGTCAATTTTCTGTTGCATCGCCAGCTCACGCTTAAGTCTATTTTTCATTTCATCAAAAGTTTTTGAAGGTGGTTCAGACCTCTGACTAGTTCTGTTTATCAGTTTAACAATAGAGTAACCGTCATCAAGATTTATAATATCGCTAATTTCGTTTAAGTCTAATCCGGCAGAGGTTTCACCAATTTTACCAAACATATGAACCGGAAATAATCCATATTCACCATCGGTCCTTTTGGTCCACACCCTTTTATTAAACTGTTTAGCTAATTCTCGAAAATTGCCGCCCTCATTTGCAAGCTGCCGTGCTTCCTGTATTTCGCCCAGGTTCGGATTAAATATTTCTATAATGTTTACAAGCTCTGTGTATTCAGTTTCTTTAAATTGTTTCTCATA
>JANQLA010000569.1 GCA_028280855.1 Melioribacteraceae bacterium | reverse complement strand
TTTTCCATTGTTTATTCGCATTGGTATTTTAATCTTCGAGCCATTAATTCTCAAAATAATCGGATAATTTTGAAATTCGTTAAATCCTCACAATTCTTTTTGTTATTTCTGCTACCCGCAGTTATAAATGCCCAGTTTTATTTTTTCGGACGCAACAAAGTTCAGTATGAAAAATTTGATTGGAAAGTAATTCGAACTGAACATTTCAATATTTATTACTACGATGATTTTGGAGAGATGGCTGAAATAGGCGCCAAATATGCAGAGGACGCTTACGAGGAATACAAGCAGAAATTCAATCACGTTGTAATAAGAAAAATTCCGTTGATCTTTTATAACACCCATTTACATTTTCAGCAAACCAATACACGCCCCGGCTTCATGCCGGAAGGAGTTGGCGGTTTTTTCGAGTTCATGAAGGGTAGAGTTGTAATTCCTTATCACGGGTCACTCGCACAATTTGAACATGTTATAAGGCATGAACTTATCCACGTTTTTACTACAAACTTATTGGCAAGCATTTATGCCCGCCACCGTTTGCCAATGGATCGTTACCCGCCCCTCTGGTTTATCGAAGGCATAGCCGAATACTGGTCAACTACGTGGGACGCGCAGGGTGAAATGGTTATGCGGGATGCAGTATTAAACGGTATCTTTACAAGCTTACGCGATATGCCACGTGTTTATGGTACCTTTATTATGTATAAAGCAGGACAAAAATTTTTGGAATTTGCAGCGGAGCAATACGGTAGTGAAAAAATTCTTTTGCTAATCAATAACATATGGCGCTTTAGTAAATTCGATGAAGTTATGGAGTTTACTTTTGATGCATCGATGGATGAAATAAACGATCAATTCGAATATTTTCTGAAGAGAACATATTTTCCCCTTTATGCTGAAGAAATTCCCCATAAGATTATGGGCAATAAAATAACTAAAAAAGGATTTAACTTTTCACCTTCTGTTTATAAAGATGATAACGAGCGATCTGTATACTACCTTGGTAACATTGACGGGTATTCGTCTCTACTGAGAGTTGAGCTTGATGAAAATAATGAAGCAAAAGATGATCCGGAAATTGTAATCAGGGGAGAAAAAGAAAAAGTTTACGAAAGCTTTCATCTTTTAAAGCCGTCAATAGCAACATCTAGCAAGGGGCTGGTAGCATTTATAACAAAGGCAGGTCCTACCGATGTAATTCATTTTTATTCAATTCAAAGGGATGAAGTAATAACCCGGTTTTCGTTTGAAAATATTATTTCTATAGAGGGACCTTCATTTTCCGAAGATGGCAGCAAGCTTGTTTTTTCGGGTATAGATAACAAAGGATATAATGATTTATTTTATCTTGAGCACGAAGCGGGAAAAGTTTTCCGCTTAACCAATGATTATTATTCCGAAGCAACTCCGCAGTTTTTTGATGACGATTCAAAAGTTGTATTCAGCTCCGATAGAACAGAAGGGTTATTTGAGCAAAGCGAAAATTTGTTTTCGATTGATTTGAATACTCTTGAAATAGACTACCTAACTTATACGAATGCCAATATTTCGGAGCCGACTGTTAACAGGTTCGACGGCGGTATCTATTTTACTTCCGACTATGACGGTATTGAAAATATTTGGAAAGTTGATTTTGATGAGAAGAATAACCCTGCTGGAATGATTAAACTTACAAACAATATTACTCCCATCTTTGAATTTACTTTCATCGATTCAACCAGTTTAATATACTCTGCTATAGATAGGTTTTCATTCCAACTATACACCAGTGATTTAGAAAAAAACGAGAATAATAAATTTGTTGATTTCAATTTTGCGCTTGCACGCAGTAAGTGGATACCTGAAAAAATTATTGTTAACCCTGAAAAAGACAAACTGGTTTATGAGAATGAGTATACTTTGGATTACGCGGTAAGCCAGGTGATTGCCGATCCCGTTTTCGGTGCCAGAGGCGGTGCAATTTTATCTCTAAGTGATCTATTAGGGGATGACAGATATTTTTTCCTTATTTATAATACAGCGGAAGTTCAGAGTGATATATTGAAGAATTTTAACGTGGCAATTACCCGCGTTAACTCCAAGCACAGAACCAATTACGGGTACGGAGTATTCCACTTTCAGGGTAGACGTTACGATATTAGAGAATCGGATGAACATTTTAATGAACGTAGCTTCGGCGGTGTCTTTAGTTTTATTTTCCCGTTCTCAAGTTTTCAGCGTTTGGAAACCAGTGTAAGCCTTGCCAACTCACACAAAGAATTGTTCGGAGGATTCGAAGAACGAAAAGCACTGTTGCTTAGTAATACTATTTCGTATGTTCACGATAATTCAATTTGGGGTCCG
>JANQLA010000499.1 GCA_028280855.1 Melioribacteraceae bacterium | reverse complement strand
TCGCTTGGATTTGTAACCTCGGTTAACCCGTGGCCGTGCATTTCGAAGATGCCAATTTCGTTTGTACTGCCGAAACGATTTTTTTGCGCCCGAAGTATCCTATAAGAATGATTCTTTTCTCCTTCGAACTGCAAGACCGTATCAACAATATGTTCGAGGATTTTGGGCCCTGCAATGTAACCTTCTTTTGTTACATGCCCGATTAAGATAATTGATATTCCACGGCTCTTGGCAATTTGCATCAGGTAGGTGGTGCATTCCCTTATTTGTGTTACTGTACCCGGTGCGTTTTCAAAATCGGATTTTGAAATTGTTTGTATGGAGTCAATAATAACAACGTTCGGTGTCAACTTATCTATAGCTTTTACGATTATGTCCAAATCGGTTTCGGCTAAAATTGAAATGGATTTGGATGATATGTTAAGCCTTTTTGCACGAAGGTTAATTTGTTTATTTGATTCCTCGCCGGTTACATACAACACTGTAGACTGAATCTTTTCGGCAGCCTGCATTACAAGCGTTGACTTACCAATGCCAGGGTCGCCTCCAATCAGGACAACGGAACCGTTGGTAATTCCACCGCCAAGTACACGGTCGAACTCCGATATACCTGTAAGTATTCGTGTCTCCGATGCAATATGATCTTCGCTTAAGCTTTGTATTTGAGGATCCAACGAAGAAAGCGCCTTTTTAACAGGTGTAACTTTCTCCTCCAAGAAAGTATTCCAGGAGTTGCAGTTCGGACACTTACCCAACCACTTTAAGGAATTATAACCGCATTCTGTACAGACATATTCTATTCTTGCCTTCTTCGCCATTAGTTAAAAACCTGTTCTCCTGATAAAGTTAGTAACTATTTCATCATCGGTATTTTCGAGATCCTTCGGTGAGCCCGAAAAATATATTTTTCCTTCATGCATCATGCATATTTTTTCCGCTACGTTTTTAACGCTGAACATATCGTGTGTAACGACAATTGAAGTAACCGAAAGCTTTTCGTTTAATTCGCTTATCAGGTCGTCTATTGAATCCGAAGTAACCGGGTCAAGACCCGTGGTTGGTTCATCGTATAAAATAAATTTCGGATTAGTTATCAATGCCCTTGCAAGCCCTACTCGTTTTTTCATTCCGCCAGATAGCTCGGCAGGTTTAAGTTTTTGAATTCCGGGGAGCCCTACCAATTCCAATTTATCGACAATGGATTTATCCAGCGCTTTTTGGTCTGTTACTTTATCATGTTCAATAATCGGCAAAGCAATATTTTCTTCAACAGTCATAGAATCAAAAAGGGCAGCGCCTTGAAAAAGGAAGCCGAACTCACGTCGCTTCTCGTATAAATCGTTTTCAGACAGATCCGATATGTCACGTTTATCTATAAATACTTTACCTGAATCGGGTTTTAATAATCCGACAATATGCTTTAACAAAACACTTTTACCGCAACCGCTTGGACCAATAATAGCAAGTGTCTGACCCTCTTCGATTGTAAGGTTCACACCTCTTAAAACCTCTTTTGAGTTAAAGCTTTTGTGCAGATTTTTTATCTCAATCATGAAACAAAGTTAAACAATAATTATGAGAATTTTTTTTGACTAAGTGAAGTCAAGTAACTTGGAATCAAAGTTTGACAGGCTGTACTTGTATATAGAGAATTATAATCTAGATAGAGAAATTATTATTGGGCTAAAACTCAGATGATTTGTTGTTTGTAATTACTACTATATAAAGGGTCAATTGTCTTACTCAAATTGTGGTTTGTTAAAAAAATATTTTCATTCGGTTTTAACGGAAGGATTGAGAGATCGTGTTGAAACAAGCTTTCAGGATTAAGATGACGAAAAAGATTATTACTAAGATGCTATTGAATAGTAAGTTGTTTCATTATAAAAGGGAGGTGGGAAGCGACGGGGATGGTATCGCTTCCCTGTTGCTTATGCAGCAACTGTTTTCAAGCTTGGTGAAACATAACCGTTATCCGAAGCATAATCATAAAGTGTTGTAAACAACATTTTTCTCGCCCTATGTAATCGTGATCTAACTGTGCCAACGGGTCTGTCTATAAAATCAGCAATTTCTTCGTATGTGTAGCCTTCAATATCGCTTAAAATGATAACGGTCCTGTAGTCTTCCTGTAAATTCGCAATTGCCTCGGAAATTTCGTCATCCATTAATTTTCCAAATATATCATCCGAAGTGTGTTCGGTTTTAATTTCTTCCGGCTTAATATTATCATAAAAATTTTGCACATCGTCGTAATCAACTTTTGCAGGCTGCTTGCTTGTTTTTCGATACGCGTTAATAAAAGTATTTTTTAGTATCATAAAGAGCCAGGCTTTAATATTGGTACCTTGCTCAAACTTATCGTAAAATCTAAATGCTTTTAAAAATGTTTCCTGCACTAAGTCTTCCGCATCGCTTTCTTCTTTGGTTAATTTAAGTGCGTAATTGTATAAAGCTTCCCGGTGAGGTAATACTTGCTCCTCAAAACTTGTGTATATATCGTTTGTTTTTTCTAAAGTCGTTATCATTTTATTCCCCTTTTAAATAGCCTTCCACTAAGGAAGGCGTAATATTATAGTTTAATGATCATTTACAATTATATTTACGGCTAGCGCCTGTTCACCCGAGCCATTCAGAAGTCCTACTGCTGCAACTGTATATATTGATCCGGCGTTTAAAGTGACCCCTGGCAGATTAAGCGCCACAGTATCTGTTCCGGCAACTCTTGCCTGCAAGTCATATGTACCAGAGTCAAGTGGTGTGAAAGCAGTAAACTCTTTGAAAGCCTTGCTGCTGAAGATCACTGTTCCGTCTGTAAGAGTTATATCTACTGCAGGCGCATCAGGTGATAAATGAATAAACCTTACATGAGTTTTTCCTGCAGATGGCTCTGTTAAATCATCTTCCGTTACAACAGCAGAAATATTTGCAACCTGATCAACCGCAAACACAGAGTAATTCGTATTTGCCGCGAATAATAAATCAGCATTTATTACGCTAGTGGAAGTGCCTGTGACGTTCACCTTAACATTCTTTGTTCCAGAATTTAAGGTCAGGTACCCTGTATTATTTGGAAAAGTAAGATTTGTTCCTTTCACAACGTCGTCTAAGAGTAAATCAACGCCCGGTGCATCAGGGCTGGTATGAACTACTTTGACTTTAGATGTTGCTGCCTGGAGGTCAACAAAAGCATCTCCATTGCCGTTATCAACAAAAGTTCTTACTTCGAAAGGAACATCGTCGCTTGAATCAAGAGTTCCGCGTGCTATCACTGTATAAAGCGTGCCGTTTTCAAGGGGTACATTTCCAAGTATGACAACTTCTTTCGTATCATCATTTGCAGTAACTGCGAAATTATAAGTGCCTGCGTCTACTTCTATATAGTCTTTGAATTGCGAGAATGCAGTATTATCAAATACAACTGCGCCGTTTCCATCATTAAGTTTAATATCAACTGCGGGTGCGTCTGGACTTGCGTGAACAAATCGCACCTTTGCTTTGCTTGTGTTGATCGCCCTATTGTCATTGAGTACGATCGGCAGGATGGCCGAAACCTGGTTAGCTGCTATTATGGTCAATTCTGCATCCGCGACAATTGGTAAAGTAGCATCAATTACAGGTGATTCGGTAGTGCCTGCTGCAAATACCTGAATACTTCTGGTTCCTTCTTCAACTTCAGCATATCCTGATGTAGCTCCGTATCCCAGGTTTGAAACAGCTACATTACCATCTACCCTAACGTCAACTGCGGGCGCATCATAACTCATGTGAATAACTCTAACTTTTGCTGTTCCGGGGTCAATAATTGGATCAACGCCATTGCCATCATCATCGCTGCAAGCTGTAATGAAAATAAACATAAATGGGGTTAAAGCGAGTGCGAAAAACTTTTTTTTCAGTTTGTTCATAACAATTTCCTTTCATAAATAATTTGTCTAGTATTCGTATAACTATTGTATAATTATGAAAGTTCCCCTGAAGTTGAAATTTTTTCTAAAATTTTGGTTTTTTGTGTCTTTGGAATTTATTATCTTATACAAACGTTATACAGATAGTTATA
>JANQLA010000495.1 GCA_028280855.1 Melioribacteraceae bacterium | reverse complement strand
ATTTATGGATCAGTTCGGATAACGGAATTTTGAAATATAGCTTGGTAAATGAAAACGTAATTTACTACGATCTCCGCGACGGATTGCAAAGTATGGAGTTTAGCGGAGGTGCTTACTTTAAGAACAGTGTCGGTGAAATTTTATTCGGAGGAATTTCGGGTATAAATTATTTTACTCCTACAAACATTAAGAACAATGATCATATTCCGCCGATTGTTATAACAGAGTTCAAGATTTTCAATGATGTGATAAGAGGGCAACAGGATAAAATAGAGGTATCATACGATCAAAACTTTTTTACTATAGAATACGCAGCGCTCGATTTTAACGATCCTTCAAACAATCAATATGCACACTATATGGAAGGGCTTGAAACCGAATGGAACTATACCGATGCGCTTTTAAGAAAGGCGTTTTACACGAACCTGGCACCCGGCTCTTACGTGTTTCGCGCGAAAGGCTCAAACAGCGACGGAGTATGGAATAGCAAAGGTATTTCTCTTGCAGTAGAAATATTACCACCCTTTTGGAAAACCTGGTGGTTTATTTTAATCAGCATTGTACTTATCGGAAGCCTTGTTTCATTTTTAATATCGATGAAAGTTAAACACCTGCTAGCAATGGAAAAGCTTAAAGTAAGGCTTGCTGCCGATTTACATGATAATGTAGGAGCGGGGTTAACCGAAATATCAATATTAAGCGAACTTACCTCGAACGAAGTAAAAGACATATCGGATAGCGCATCGCATAAATTGAATAGCATCACCGATACGGCAAGACATCTTGTTGACAGCATGAGTGACATTGTGTGGTTTGTAAATCCTAAGCGAGATTCGCTTCACGATATTGTTATTCGGCTAAAAGATTCTTATGCCGACTTGCTTTCGGAACTCGGGGTATCATTTAGAACGAGTAATATTGATAGTATCAAAAACGTGAAAATACCTATGGATATTAGACAGAATCTTTTCTTAATTTTTAAGGAAGGAATCAATAACAGTATAAAACACAGTAAGTGTAATAGAATTAGTCTCGAGGCCCAATTGGATGGTACCGATTTAAAGATGATACTTAACGACGATGGAATCGGCATCCCTAATGACACCAATTCATCGGGTAACGGTTTGAGAAATATGAAAGAACGTGCGCACAATATGGGCGGAGAGTTGCAAATAAATTCAAACCATAATAAAGGTACTACAATTAAATTTGTGGGTAAGCTCGACAAACCCAATATTCTAAATTTCTTATGGTCTTAAAACAAATACCGGATTGAGCTATGATAAGAGTTTCTATTGTTGAAGACAACAACACAATTCGCGAAGGATTGGCTGCATTAATCAAAGGAACGGAAAATTATAAGTGCGTGGGAGCATACGTTGACTGTGAATCTTTTCTCGACGATCTCAAAACCCACAAAAACGATGTAGTGCTTATGGATATTAGACTTCCCGGTATAAATGGAATTGAAGGGGTTAAAAGGGCTAAAAAAATTGATCCTGATTTAAATATTCTTATGCTTACTATTTATGAGGAGAGCAATGTTGTCTTCGAAGCATTGTGCGCAGGTGCCTGCGGCTACCTTGTAAAAAAGACACCGCCCAGCAGGTTGCTCGAAGCTATAAAAGATGCAAACGAAGGCGGTTCACCGATGAGTTCCCACATTGCCAGGCAAGTTATAACTGTCTTCCAACAGAACAGCAATGCCGCTACAAATGATGAGAAGTTTGATTTATCGGAAAGGGAGAAAGAAGTGTTAAATCATCTTGCCGAAGGAAACAACTACCAGGAAATTGCAGACTCACTTTTTATAAGCGTTGATACAGTTCGACATCATATACGCAATATTTATAAAAAGCTTCACGTCCACTCACAATCGGAAGCTGTTGCAAAGGCCATTCGTAAAGGTTTAATATAGGTAGCTTCATTGAATATGCCTAAAACCGCACATTCATGCAGTTGATTTAGTAAGTTATTAATGTTTTCTTTGAATGGGAATAAAAGGGATGTGTGCAACTTCTATAAGCTTCATACGTCTAACAATTGAATTCATTGGATAAACTTTTTTGGGGGGAAGGTTTGAATCACTCACTCGTGATCTATTCATTCAAAGTTAAGTATACCCCTTTATAACAACGTGTTAGCAATTAATAGTTTCTTACAAATGGTGCACTCTATTAATTGATACGAGAATCGGGGGGTGATTGTATCTTTTTATTGGGGGTGTGGCATATTACTATATGTTACAATACTTTTAGTTCTCCAACTGAGTGCACCACTTTAATTATTCACTCCCAGTATAGTGATGAAATGGGGTTGCCTGATCATCAAAAAGTTAAAGTTGTTCTAATTAATAAACAAGTGATTTTTATGGATGAATCAATTGTCAATTTGTGAGGGACGCTTCATAAATTTTCGAACAGGTTTGCTTTACGGGATTGGGCAACTCGTATGATGTTAGTTCTAAAAAAGTTTGATTAAATATGCTGCTCCAATGCAGTGATGAAACCGGCTGCCTAATTATGATTGGATTAAAACATTAACAAGTGACAAATGGATGAACAAGTGACGGTCTAGGGGGGACGCCTGCTAGATTTATCTAAAGCACAATTCAATCGGTTTAGGCAGCCTGGTAATTATCTGTATACAAGATGCTGGAAACTAGATGTTTGTAGCTGATGCTTTGGCATTCCAACTCTACGTTCTTCAACCAACCGTCTTTGGTTGTATGTAGATAGGATGGCAAACTTCATTGATTGGCTGTTCGATATTCGTTATTGAAAAGAAAAAGGAATTCGAAATCAGAAATTAGAACTAGCGAAGCGGAACTCTGAAACGAAAGACATAGATCAGACAAAAATTTAGCATCGAATATTAAACTGAGAATTTAGCACGTTTAAGCAGTGGTTTTTAAAAACTTGTGATGCCACTTCGTTTAACAGATTACTAATCTGTAAGACGTTTCCGATTCGCTAAACAATTTAGCCATGCGACCATCCATCATCAATGCCGCCTAAATTATATATAATCACAATTGAATCCCATCAAATGTTGTTTATCACATGATTAGTTAAGTTTGTTACTCAACCGCATAATCATGCGGGTTAATCAGGCACGTTGGTACTATAATTACATATCTGTGCTGTTGAGTTGGCATTAGTCAATCCTTATTATGTTTGTGTGATTTTTGGGTTCTTTTATTTAATGCGGGAAAAACTTATTGTCGAGGGGGGTAATAAGTTAATCTTTGAATCAAGATTGGTAGAGTATTTAATTGGAGGAGATGCCTAATATTCCTATCAATAGTGAAGCCGAAGATAAAGTTAGTTGTTAGTGACTCCTACTTTTTAAGGTTTCACATCCCAATGGTTTTGACTCAAAGAAAATTCCCGCATTTTATTTAGTTATAAAAAGTCCGCTTCTTGGCGGACTTTTTTATTTCGGAGCAGTAAATGAATCTAAAACCAGGAGGTAGAAATCAAGATATAAAATCTGACATTTATCGAAAGTCAAATTGCACCGACCACATAGGATTTTGCATGCCCTTTAAAATGCACAAGATTATTTTTCTACCAGCTATTATAGCGAATTCTTTCCGGTTTAAACCTGTCGGGTATATCTTTAGTTTCGTTTGCATAGCCTATAGCAACAAGAGAAATAGGAATAATTTCCTTAGGCAAATTGAATAACTTACTAAGTCCCTGCATTCTTTCTTCGCGCGGATAAACACCAAGCCAGACTGCACCCAATCCCATATTATGCGCACATAAAAGAAGATTTTGAGTAGCTGCCGAACAATTTATAGAATTATAATCCGCACTTGGCTCAATAGTTAAATCACCACAGATTAAAATTGCCGCGGTCGCTTGCTTCATCATTTCAGAGTATGGATGAACATGAGGAATTTCGTTTAGTTTTTCACGCTTATTACAAACTATAAAATGCCAGGATTGATAATTACGCGCAGAAGGTGCATACATAGCGGCTTTGATTATTGTTTCAATTTTTGTTTGTTCTACAGGTCTGTCGGTAAACTGTCTTATACTTCTTCTTTTAATTATTGCATCCATTAATTCCATGACACCTCTTACTTAATTGCTTAAGAGAATTATCGAAATTACTCCGGCTACTAATGCAACCAATCCGAATTTATTAAGCTTTTCTTTCCATATTAAAAAAGCGCCGATTGCAGTGAATATGATTATCCCAACATTAGTAACAGGATAAACAAATATTGCGTTAAGTTGGGTTAAGGCGCCAATCAGGAAAAAGCTACTCAGCATATTCGGCACACCTAAAATATTCCCTCTTAAGAATGTATCGAACTCAAACTTATCCGATCGAATAAAGAAAATTATCATTGAATAAACAAAAGCACACCCGAAAATCACGAATAGAAAAAACGACTTTTCCTCCACAGGTCGCCATTGCTCAAAAATTTTCATCCCGAAGTCGGCTGATCCAACACCCACCAATACCAACAATAAATAAAAATAATTTTTGATACGTAACGTGCTTCCATCGGATTTACTAAGCGATAAATAGAACAGATAAAGTGTCACTGCAACAAAAATGAAACCGAGGTATTGCAGAACTGAAGGTTTTTCATCAAACAGAAAAATTGATAGTCCTACAGGAACAATCAACGAAATTCTTGAGCTAATGGTGGCAATAGCGGTGCCGGATAATTTAACCGCTTGGGTAAACGCGAAAAAGGCGCCCAGGAAAAGAATTCCAAGGAAGATTCCGAATAAAAATGATTCTGTTGAATAAGCCGCGTTGTCATTCAAATAAAATACTACCAGACTGATGATGGATGCGACAAAGTAATTTCCCGCGAGCAATAATAGAGAATTGCCTTTCTTCGTATCGTTATACTTAAGTATCAATGCGATGCTTGTTGAGCAAAGGATGGTTAATAGTAAATTTATCATTTATATCAATAAAGAATTCGATTTATGAACTAACACAAATATAGATTGTTTGAGTAAGAAAACATAGATTACTAAAACATAATAAAGAGATATTATGAAATCTGAGCACGTTGAAATATTAAGGAAGAAGTTACCCCATACACCGGGTATTTTAGGAAAGGAAAGCTATTTTAATTCGGCTGTTTTAATTCCGCTAATTTGCCTTGAAGGCGAATACCATTTTCTTTTCGAAAAACGTGCGGCTCACATCCGCCAGGGTGGGGAAATTTGTTTCCCGGGCGGGCAGGTGGATCTTGAAAACGACGCTTCTTACGAAGAAACTGCGCTACGTGAAACCACAGAAGAAATAGGCATAGGCGCCGAAAAAGTTGATGTAATCGGCAAGCTTGACACACTGATTGGGCCCAGAAACGTTACCGTAGATTCCTGCATAAGCATTTTAAATATAAACGGAATTAATGAATGTACAATTGATGAATCGGAGGTAGAAAAGATTTTTACTGTTCCCGTTGTTTTTTTTGAAAACAATGATCCGGAAGTTTTCAAAGTAGTCTCCGAATATAAATATAAGTTTTACAATCCCGATGGAATAGAGGAGAACCTAATTCCTTCTCGCAAGAAATCGATGAATGATCATATAGATGACTCATACAGTAAATCTGAACGTGAGGTTCTGGTGTACAGAGCAGGGGGTGAAGTAATATGGGGAATTACTGCACGGCTTACTTATGAAGTAGTGAAATTGCTAGCTTAGCCTAGAGCAAATTCCACAGCTGCCTTTGCGTGAATTTCAGTTGTATTAAAGAGTGGCAAATCCAAATCTTCTTCTGTAATTAAAAACGGAATTTCCGTGCAACCGAGTATAACTCCTTCAGCCCCTTGTTCGTGTAGTTTATCAATAATTGAAAGGTACCTACTTTTAGTGCTTTCCAAGAATTTCTGCTTCAACAGTTCTTCGAAAATACTGTCATGAATAAATTGCCTCTCTTCGGAACCGGGTACTACTGTTTCTATGCTTACATTACCCAGCTTGCTTTTATAAAAATCCATTTCCATTGTATACTTTGTACCAAGCAGTGCAACTTTCGAAAGTCCGGTATTATTAATTTCTTTAGCGGTGGCTTCGGCTATATGTATTAGAGGGACATGAATCTTCGATTTTAGTTTATCCGCATACATATGTAATGTGTTTGCGCAAAGTAAAATGCAATCAGCGCCGGCGGTTGTAAGTTTTGATGCTGTATCAACAACCATGTTACCGATAATTTCGTGATCATTCTTTTTGTTCAGTTTATTTATTTCACTGTAATTAAATGAATAAAGAATACACTTTGAGAACTCCAATCCGCCAAGCCGTCTGTTCGTTTCTTCATTAATTAGTTTATAGTATTCTGCTGATGATATCCAACCGGTACCGCCAACTAATCCAATTGTTTTCAAATTTTCCCCCTATTTTTTAATAGCTTTTGTTGCGATAAAAAATGTCATCAATTCGTATAAAGGATTTTCTTTTTCATGATGCCTGTCTTCGTAAAAGTCGTCAATGTAAAATCCGGCTTTTATTTGTCCGCCTATTAAATCATCAAGTGTGTGTCCGTATTCCAGAGGGCACCCTTTTGAAATGTATACCTGTTTGTGTTCATCACTTAGTGATTCTTCATCAGAGTAAGGAATTTTATTCACCGCGTTGAGCTTTGTTTGTTTACCGGGATCGGAGTCATCGAATAAATATAGTGCAGGATTAGCAAATCCGGAAAGCAGCAATCCGCCGCTTTTTAGAACCCTTGCGCATTCTTTCCATACCGGCAGTACATTAGGTACAAAGCAGTTCGATACCGGGTGAAAAATGATATCGAATGATTCGTTTGCTAAGACCGATAGATCCGCCATGTTGCCTTCTATAAGATTGATACTCAGATTTTCCCTTCGAGCAACTTCCTGATCACGTGCCAGTTGATTGGGCGATAAATCGAACACGGTTACATTAGCCCCGGCTGCGGAAAGAACAGGCGCCTGTTGACCGCCGCCTGATGCAAGACATAAAATATGTTTGTCTTTAATATCACCGAACCAGTGTTTAGGTACATGTATCTAGGGAGTAAGTATAACATTCCATTTGCAGTTGCGGGCGTCTTCAATTTCTTCGTGCGAAACGGGAATTGTCCACCTGTTGTTTTCCTCTACTTGCCTGTTCCACGCCGCTCTGTTGTGCTTTAAGTAATCCATTAATATTTAATAACATTGAGCAATAAGTAAATTAAATATAACCAAATTTATTCGCTGTTATTACTTATGTTTGCGACGATTAACCTGTTATCATAACTAGAATGAATAAATACGAGCCGCCGTTATTACTATTTAACGGACACCTGCAAACTATATATCCATCGCTGTTCAGAAAGTTTGATACGTCGTTTTATGAACGCGAGAGAATTTTAACCTCGGACAATGATTTTCTTGATCTCGACTGGTCACGTGTTGGCTCAAAGAAATTGGCGATTATATCTCACGGACTCGAAGGATCATCCTATCGCAGCTATGTTGTAGGAATGGTTAAAGCCGTCAACAGTATTGGTTGGGATGCACTTGCATGGAATTTCAGATCATGTAGTGGCGAGCCGAACAAATTACTACAGTCATATCATAACGGGTCTACCAATGACCTGGCATACGTAATTGACTATGCACAGAAGAAGCATAACTATGATGAAATAGCGCTTATCGGGTTCAGCATGGGCGGCAATGTAACACTGCTGCACCTCGGCAAGCAGGCAGCTAATGTAAATTCAGCTGTGAGTAAAGCTATAACTTTTTCGGTACCGCTTCACCTTGAATCCGGTTCGTTAAAGTTAGCTGAACCCCCGAACAGGATTTATATGATTCGGTTCCTGCGGAAGCTGCATAAAAAGATTAGAGCAAAGATGGAAATGTATCCCGGTAAAATTGATGACCACGGCTATGAGAAGATAAAAACGTTCCACCAATTTGATGATCGATACACGGCGCCGATACATGGCTTTAAAGATGCACATATTTATTACGAAGAATGCAGCAGCCTTTACCACTTAAATAAAATCAATCTCCCTACATTAATTGTAAATGCTGAGAACGATCCTTTCTTGTCTAAAGAATGTTACCCTCTGAAAAATAGCAAATCAATTGGCAACGTTATTTTTGAAGCACCCCAACACGGCGGGCATGCTGGCTTTCCTTTGTTTAACACTAGGGGGCTTTATTGGTCTGAAGAAAGAGCTATAACATTTTTAACAGAAGGTAAATGAGATCTTTTTTACTTGATTAGCATCATCTTTTTTATCTTCGTTATATTTTTGGTCTGAAGTTGGTAAAAGTAAATACCGTTGGAAAGATTGTTGCCGTTAAATTCTACCTCGTAAAAGCCGGGGAGCAGTGATTTATTTACCAATTGGGAAAATTCGTTTAGCAGGACCCCGCATAAATTTTAAGCTGCTACGTATCAAAACCCGAATTCTCCTTATTTACGTACTCATTTTTCCACTTTGCTCTTACGAGCAGTTTTTCATGAAGATCAAATCCTAAGCCCATTGCAAGACCGCAAACCGCGGCATATTGTGAATTGGTAAACGCAACTAAGGATATGTCTGACAAATCAGGTTCGAACATAATTGCAAGAACTAAGGTACCCATTGAATGAAGAAATGTCATTATCAAACAAAGTATAATTGATCGAACAAATAAAGGAGAATTGATTTTTCTAAACACGGTTCTGAAGTAAATGTTCAGTGCACTGAATATAGCAACAAGATACACAAGTTCGCGAACGGCAGCTTTAGTAGTAGAGAAACTATTTACAAATACCAGATAACCAATAATTAGAACTATTGTTACAAGGAGTTTTACTTTACCGGATTGCAATCTTAGAATAGCAAAGTATAACGAGCCAATACCTCCGGTAGCTACAACTAGCGAACGTGAATCGATAAAGCGGAAAACGTAATTTCCATAAAAAATATAGCCCAGGATAATACAAGTTAAAAATCCAAACAATGCCGTAAACAAAACCCTTCGAAAATAATATCCCATCAGTTTGTCACCCGTAAAACTTAATCAAGAGCCAATCACAGAAATGAAGAATCAAATATTTTCGGCATCCTCCATTCACTGTATTCTTTCATTTTCCAGAAATGCTAAAAAATCTATTTCTATTATATTCCTTAATCAACTTCTGGAAATATGCATGCATTCAGCAAAAAAAAACTGATTTTTCTTAACAACCCGAAATAAAATATTCTGATCGAACAAAAGTTTCATGATGTTCTATGTAACTTTTGCTCTCTATCGGCTACGTAGTCTAAATTTGCATAGTCTTCCATATCTTGTCCCCCGGGTTTCCACAAACATTATCGGAGCACAAAGCCGATTCAATTT
>JANQLA010000485.1 GCA_028280855.1 Melioribacteraceae bacterium | reverse complement strand
CCGCGTTCAAGATTTGTAAAAATTTCTCCGCCTGGTGACAGTACTGCCGAACCACCGGCTTTTGTGATAATCTTTCCGCCGATGCCGGGTATCCGCATTCGCAATCCTTCCAAATCAGCCACGGAATTAATCTCTTTGTTGAACCAGCCGCCCATCTGGCATCCGGTATTGCCGGCGGGTAACGGTATTAAATTAAACTGTGAATACAATTCTTCCCAAAGCTGCATACCGCCGCCATAGTATAGCCATGCATAAGTCTGCTGTGTGTTCATTCCGAACGGAACGCTTGTAAACAACTGCGAAGCCGGAGCTTTTCCTGCCCAGTAATAACTCGCCGAGTGTGCCATTTGTACAGTACCCGCGCCTACTGCATCAAATGATTCCAATGCAGGCACCAGTTCATCACCGCCGTAAACATGTATTTTTAATCTGCCGCCCGACATAGTTTCGATTGTTTTTGCAAGTTTATCGGCGCCTTCGCCGAGTATTGGAAAATGCGGAGGCCAGGTCGTTACCATGCGCCACTCGAATGTTTTACCGCCATTGATATTCGCAGAATTCTCAGATTTGTTTTGCTGAGCGCATCCTGCAAGAAGTGACGATCCGCCCGCAACGGCAATTGCCGATTTCTTCA
Organism: Melioribacteraceae bacterium; assembly: GCA_028280855.1. Classification (GTDB taxonomy): domain Bacteria; phylum Bacteroidota; class Ignavibacteria; order Ignavibacteriales; family Melioribacteraceae; genus PGYT01. The sequence goes on along the minus strand of JANQLA010000485.1, from coordinate 7,934 downwards.
AGAAATTTTTTCGATTTATATTCGACATGTAATCTCCGGTTACTTTTTTGCTAAAAAAACATCAGAAACTTTTTTACCCATATCAAGCGCCGGGTAATTTCGGATATTGATAAGCACAAGAACGCTAATACCCGCTTCCGGAAAACGCATATACACATTACTAAAGCCGCAGGTACCACCGGTATGATAATCTAATCTGTAACCGTTGTACTCAGTTAGCCGCCATCCGTACCCGTAATCAAATATTTCGCCCCCGGTTGTTTTTCCTTTTGTCCAGCTCTCTTGCAGCGTTTCGCCGTTTAGCAAAGTTGCGTTTGAAAGACTCTCATCCCACTTCTGCATATCTTCAACGGAAGTATATATACCTCCGTCGCCCAATACAGCGCTTGTTAAACTCTGGTCCGAGAAATTAAATTCGCCATTCTCTTTTACATAACCAAACGAACGATTAGGAATAACATTGTAATTTTTTATGTACGCGACAGAGTTGTTCATACCCAGAGGTTTAAAGATGCGGTCTTCTAGAAAGTCGGGAAATCGCTGACCGGAGAGTCTTTCAACAATGAGCGATAGTACTGCGTACCCGGAATTACTATATTTATAAGCCGAACCGGGCGCAAAGTAAAGGGAATCTTGTCCCAGTAAAATCGTTAGTACGTCTGAATCCAATAATTGTGTTGTTACCGTATCATCAATGTAATCTTCATAATCAAGCAACCCGGATGTATGCTGCAACAAATGTTTGATCGTAATATCCTTTGCATAATCAGGGAACCCGGGAATAACTTCGACCAGTTTTGAACCAAGGGATAATTTGCCGTCGTCTATCAAGAGTAATATTGATGCAGCAGTAAACTGTTTCGTAACCGATGCAAGACGAAAGTTTGTTGCGGAATTTATTTTTGGTCCTTGCTCAAGGTCGGCTAATCCATATCCTTTTGCGAAAACAATTACAGAATCTTTATAAACAGCAACAGCAGCCCCGGGAGTTTTATTGTTAAATTCTGAAAATATCTTATCAACTCGATGCTCGATAGTTTCGCCTGCACAATTATATAAAATCAATGAAGCTAAACAGCAAATTAATACTTGTTTCATCCGGATTCCTTTATTTATAAACAACAGCCGATAAATAACCTACCACGCTCGAATTATCACCGGACACATCGCCCGAATCAGTGTGACATAATACATCTGCTTTTGCATAATTCAACTTGCGAGCAGCTTTTAGTAAAGCCACAACTCCGCCGCCGCCGCAGGCTTCGCAATTTTTTTGTTCGAGATCTTTCTGCAGTTCATCAAATTCGAAATTCGAAATTCTTTCTTCGGTTCGTCCGTCAATTTTAGAAGCAATATCTTTTGAATAGAAATGAGACAGGTCCGTACTTGCTACAACAATCGTAGTTTCGTTTTTAACCTCGGCAAGAGCTTCTGCTAGTTGATCCATTACATCTTTACGCTGATCGCCAATAACCATAGGTACAATCTTCACATCATTCTTAATATATTGTAAAAACGGAAGCTGTACTTCAACCGCATGTTCTTCGCCGTGCCCGCTTTTACCGGCAAAGATTAAATCGCTACATGAAATTATTTTATCACGGATATCCGAATTAATATGTACAGTACCTAAAGGAGTTTGATAAGCATCGCCGTCGTAAACCGATACACCGTAGAAATATTCGCGGTGGCTTGGAGATAAAACAATCGCCGTGTCGAATTCTTGCCCAGCAAGCGCTTTATAAGCATAAGCAGCACAGCCTCCCGAGTATACATAACCTGCATGCGGCGAAACTATACCGAAAACGTTATTATATTTACTTTCAACTATTGCGTTATCGACCATCTCACTTATCTGGCTGCTTAGAACTGCCGGGTTGCCTGTGTAAAACATGTTCGCTACAGCAGGCTCTCTTACTTTATCCATTTGCATTTTCCAATTCTTTTTCTGAAAAAATAGTTGCCGTAAACATTTCTATATTTAACAGCTTCTCTTTCCAGCTATTGGCAGGTAAACCGGCTTTATTGCATACAGCCGATAAATATTGATCTTTGTCGAGGTTGTGCTCAATAGGCACCTGCGGAAGAAGCAATCCGCGATTCAATCCTTCATTAACAATTAACCCGTGTTTTCCCAGTACTATCTCTTCATAGCTGTTCATTTTAAATGGGGGCGAAAGGACGGATATCTCCAGGTCAATCAAATCAAGCTCTCCTTCGGTAAGGGAAGGAAAACGCGGATCATTGACGGAAGCTTGTTTCGCAGCATGCTCTACTGTTTCATGAAGTTCATCATCCGATACAATGTAGCCAATACATCCTCTAAGGTTTCCGGAAATCGTCAATGTTACAAAAGCGCCGGCTTTTTCCCTTAGGATAGGAAGTTTTTCAAAATCGGGCTGTGGTAATTTAACTTCACTGAATAATGATTTTATTGAACATCTTGCAAGTTTTAGCAGAAAGCTTTTTTCATCTTTTGAAATGTTCATTTATTTATTCCATTTTGTAAACTAGCGTCTCGCTTTTATCTTTAAGAACGATTACATAATTATCGTAAACAAAAAAAGAATCAGGTACTACGGATAATACAGCTGAATTTAGAATTTCTTTAATCACAATTTTTTTCTTAACCAAATCATATATGAAAAACCGGTTTTCCAAAAAATTGTTTATCGCTCTTGAGTGAAAATTAAATATAAGAAAATTGCGGACTTTTAAGAACTCAACATCTCCGGAAACATCAAAATCACGGCAGACATCTTTTACAATTTCATTGCTTTCCGATAACTCGATAGGTTGCGGAAATATATACTTGCTGAAATCCCTGGACTCGTCGGCTTTATATTTTAGTTCGTTCATTTTTAACTGATCATTCCCAAGCTCATCTAGCAACTCTCCGGTCAAAGGATCCAATGTAAAAAATTGCCTTCCTTCGAACTGCTGCCGGTAAGCATAAATTTTTTTCTGATACAAGAACAGGAAGGCGTACTCATTGTTCTGCCAAAGGATACTTTTGTTATTCACATCAAATGCAATAATTGATTTATGACCCGGCATATCGGGCTTCGAGAAGCGGTGCAATAAAATGGTGTCGTTGTATATATCTTCAATACCAATCCAGTATTTATCATCAAACTGGAATGATTTAAATATCTTTTTCGACGATTGTAAATCAATGCAGCTAAAGTAAGCTTCTTTTTTTTCTGGATTGCGTGTTTCGATAACCAGCTTACCGGTCGGCGAAATAAGTATCCGCCATACCTGGTTGCCGTCTTTGAATCTTATATGTTTTTTTAATTTCATAATAGCACACAGATGACGCAGATAACGCGGATTTTCACTGATAAAAGATTAAATATAGAATTAGATTTGTATTACTTTTTTATCTGCGAATATCAGTATAATCCGTGTCATCAGCGTTCTATTTTTAAAGCGGCTTAAAACGCGCTGTAAAGTGGCGCAGCATAGGCGCTTCGTATGTTATTTCGTAACCTCTTAATTCATCGCGCCTGTTAAAAACTTCTATTATAACTTCGGCAGTATAATCAATATGACTTTGTGTATAAACTCTGCGCGGAATAGCCAAACGCACAAGCTCCATTGGGGGCGAAATCAAGCTTCCGTCATCCTTACTATATTTTCCGAACATAACACTACCGATTTCGACCGCGCGAACTCCGCCCTCAACGTATAGCTCACAGACAATCGATTGTCCCGGGTATTCATGCGACGGAATATGGGGCAGGAAGCTTTTTGCGTCGATGTATATTGCATGTCCGCCCGGCGGTTCTATAATCGGTATTCCGGCGTCGAGCAATTTTTCGCCCAGGTACTCCGTGCTTCTGATGCGGTACTGAAGGTAGTGCTCGTCAACTATCTCTTCGAGCCCTTGTGCAACGGCTTCTAGGTCGCGTCCGGCGAGTCCGCCGTAAGTCGGGAAACCTTCGGTAACAATCAGCAAGTTCCTGCACTGCATTGCAAGTTCTTCATTATTCAGTGAAAGGAAGCCTCCTATGTTTACGAGAGCATCTTTCTTAGCGCTCATGGTTGCACCGTCGGCATAAGAGAACATTTCCTGGCAGATTTCAAGTATCTGTTTATTCTCGTAACCTCTTTCACGTTTCTTGATGAAGTACGCGTTTTCGGCAAAACGGCAGGCATCCAGGAATAACGGAATATCATACTTTTTACATATTGCTTTCACCTCTTTAATATTCTGCATCGAAACGGGCTGGCCCCCGCCGGAATTATTTGTAATAGTAATCATAACAAGGGGAATGTTCTCGACACCCTTTTCATCTATAAAATCTTCCAATGCTTCCACATCCATATTGCCTTTAAAGTCTGCACGCTCTTGCGGATGTTTGCCTACTTCAACTACCATGTCGTGTGCTTCGGCGCCCGTAAATTCAATGTTAGCGCGGGTTGTATCGAAGTGTGTATTGTTGGGAATGAACTTGCCTTCACCGCCGACAATGGAAAACAATATCTTTTCAGCTGCGCGTCCCTGGTGGGTGGGAATTATATATTTGTCGCCGGTAATTTTTCGAACCGTATTTTCAAACCGGTAAAAACTTTTTGATCCGGCGTACGATTCGTCACCGTCCATAATGCCCGCCCATTGCTTGGCGCTCATTGCAGAGGTTCCGCTGTCTGTTAACAAATCGATTAACACATCATCCGCGGTTATTAAAAAAGGATTATAACCCGCTTCTTCTAAAATAATTTTCCGCTCTACTTCTGTTGTAAATCTAATTGGTTCAACCGACTTGATTTTGAAAGGCTCGATGATTGTCTTCATTCAATGATCTCCATTTTAGCTGATTCAAACTTATTACTTTGAATATCACTAAGCAAGATGTGTAGCAGCATAGTCAAAAAAGAAATCATTTTTATTTTTTGATTGCGGCAAAAGTGTTATTTTTAACAGACAACCCAATCAGAATTCCAACATAATTACACAAGGAGGAATTAATGACCGATGAATTACAAAACCAGGAGACTCCCGACGTTGAACCTGATATTGAAGAAGAAGAACTTGAATTAAGCCACACCGACAAGCTTGTTGGCGTATTTACCGAACCGTCGAATATTTTCAGCAAGATGGCTCATACGGCGCCCAAAGTGGTTGACTGGCTAATACCCGTGCTGGTGCTGATTGTTGTGGTTAATCTTGCTTCATGGGTATTGATGAGCAACCCGAACATAAGGTATGCAGCTACGGAAAAAATAATGGAGCGTGTTGAAAAACAGTTTGACGATGCCGTGGCAGCCGGGCAAATGACACAGGATCAGGCAGATCAACAATTAGAATCAGTAAGGGAACGTGTTGAGGAACAAGGCGGCTTTGGAGTTCAAAATATTATCGGCGCGTTTTTTATGATCTTTATTTTCCTTTTCATAATAGCCGGCGTTTACTTTCTTTGCGCCAAATTTATACTTAAAGGAGAAGGTACCTACGGGCATGCATTGGCCGGCTACGGGCTTACGTTTTATATTGCAGTAGTTCAATGGATCCTTATCGCAATTGTAGGCTTACTGCTTGAAAAAAGCATGCAGGATTTAAGCCTGGCAACGCTTATGGATGCCGATAAATCTACATTCGTCGGTTGGCTGCTTGCTAAAGTCGATGTCTTTGCAATATGGATTTACGCTGTAATCGCAATCGCGTATGCAAAACTGTTTAAATCTGAATCTACAGCGCCATACTTTGCAATGATATTCGGCTTATGGATAGGCTTCAGCCTGCTGTTCTTCTTCCTTGCTAAGGCAATACCATTCTTGGGATTTTTTACACAGATGTAAGATTTTAATGGAACGGCGGCGAGCCGTTCCTTTTTATTTTTCTTGTCATCGAAATCCTTTTGAAATTCCAAATAACAATCCGGGCAAAATACAAACAATTCTCAAGCTCCAATTTCGAAATTACAGTAGAAGTAACATATTAGCAGCAAAACCGTAATAGAATTTTGGTCATTCGAATTTTTGATTTGCAATTTACTTGAGATTCGGATATTGCTAATTAGTGCAGTAATCATGTGTAAGATAAAATAGGCATGTGCAAGAAAAGCGTCCCCTATCTTTTATAAAATCAATTAAATCCTTATTTTAAAAATGCCCTCTTATTACTTCATCATCTCTACTGGGAATAAAGGTAGACGACATAGAATTTAAAATAGAAAAAGCGACTTGCGCCGCTTTAAATGTTTTCACAACGGAATAATCCTTATTGTGAGTTGCTTCAAATATTTTGACATCAACAAAATATGAAATAAAATAATAAAGGAAAACAAAATTATGAAAAGAATATTGGGCTTAGATCTCGGAACAAACAGCATAGGCTGGGCTTTAGTAGAAATTGATCATGACGTTAGAATATTACGAATTATTGGTTTAGGTTCGAGAATATTGCCTATGGATGCAGGTGAGATTGGAGACTTTGAATCAAAAGGAGTTATAAAAAGTGCTACTGCTCAACGAACAGGATTTAGAGGTCCTAGAAAATTAAATGAAAGATTTATTTTAAGAAGAGATCGTTTACATTTAGTTTTGAATTTATTACAAGCCTTACCAAAACATTATTCAATACACTTAGATTTTGAAAGGGATGGGAAACGATCTGGGCAGTTTAAAGAAAATAAAGAACCTAAAATAGCTTACCAATCAACAGAAAATGATCACTTCCATTTTTATTACGAAGATGCTTTTAATGAAATGATAAAAGATTTACAAAAAGTAAACCCCAATATTAAAAATGAAAAGGGGTATCGTGTTCCAAAAGACTGGACGTTATATTATTTAAGACAAAAAGCATTAAAAGAAAAAATTTCTCTTGAAGAATTTGCCTGGGTTTTATTGAGCTACAACCAAAAAAGGGGTTATGAAAAATTAGAAGTTGAAAGCAAAAATGAGAAAGAAAATGAAATAGAAGAACATTTAGAACTGGAAGTCGAAAAAGTTAAAGCTAAGCAAGATCAAAAAGGCAAATATTATGAAATTCAATTAATGGGAGTAGATGAATTTTCTTATAAAGAATATTCTAATAAGCAATTAACAGAAGTGGGAGATATAAAAGAACTAGTAAAAGTTTCTAACATAGATTCGGAAGGGAACGTTGATAAAAAGAAAACAAAATATACAATTACAGATATTTACTCATTGGAAGTAGTGGATACCTTATATGAAAAAACTGATAATAAAAATACACCGCATCAATATACAATCAAATTTAATAGTGGTTGGGAGAATGTTGTTAGCAAAAAGAAATACACTTCTCAATATCAGAAAATAGAAGGACACTCATTTGACTATATCATTAGAACAGATTTTGATACTAATGGCAATATAAAACAGCAACAAGGAAAAGACAGAGCTATCAGAGAGCCTGATTATTCAGATACAAGTAATGACTGGACTCTTCTTAAAAAGAAAACCGAAAAAGAAGCTATTCAATTTAATGTTACCAATGGTTATGTTGATGCTAAAACAGATAGTGTCAAAAAATTTGTTTCGCCAAAAATTTATGATGTATTAAAGAACGATACTAAAACGGGTAAACGAACTAAGATCATTGGCGGAATGTTTCAAGTAGTTGAACGTCAATTCTATAGGGAAGAACTTAATCAAATTGTTAAGATCCAACGTAAATATCATTCCAACTTAGAAGACAGAAAAGTTTTTGAAGATTGTGTTAAACTTCTCTACCCAAATAATAAGTCACACGCTAAAAATTTATTGAGAAACAAAAATGCAATTCAGAATTTATTGGTAGAAGATGTTTTATTATATCAGAGGGATCTAAAATCTAAAAAATCAGAAATTTCCGATTGCAAATATGAAGTAAGGCATTGGGAAAAAACCGGGAAAAAAATAGTAGATAAAATAACCGAAGAAATCATAGATGAAATTATTCCTCATTATCATAAAGTAGTTTT
>JANQLA010000398.1 GCA_028280855.1 Melioribacteraceae bacterium | reverse complement strand
AAGTTCATATCTGCTTTGGAGAATCGGCGCGAGTATTTTAAAGCGATAGGCGCTACTTCCACTGATCACGGTGTGTTGTCGCCATTTACAAACGAGTTGTCGAATGATGAAGCGGAGAAAATATTTCAACGAGCGCTTAAAGGCGAAGCTTCCGAAAGTGATGCCAAGCTGTTTACCGGCCACATGCTAATGGAAATGGCGCGTATGAGCGTGGAAGACGGGTTGACAATGCAAATTCATCCCGGCTCTTACAGGAATCATAACGATGTAATATACAACCGGTTTGGATTAGACAAAGGCTGCGACATCCCAATGCAAACAGAGTATACGAACAACTTGCGTCCATTATTAAATAAATATGGTAATAACTTAAACTTTACTCTAATTATTTTTACGCTTGATGAAAGTAGCTATACACGTGAATTAGCTCCGTTGGCAGGACACTACCCGGCTATGAAACTTGGCCCGGCTTGGTGGTTCCACGACAGTATTGAAGGAATCACCCGTTATCGTCATAGTGTTACGGAAACAGCCGGTTTCTACAATACAGTAGGTTTTAATGACGATACAAGAGCATTTGTTTCGATTCCTGCGAGGCATGATGTTGCACGCAGAGTAGATGCCAACTATTTGGCGGGACTTGTAGCCAAGCATATACTATCGATAGAAGAGGCCCAAAACGTTATGTTTGAGCTTACATACGGACTCGTTAAAAAAGCATATAAATTATAAGAGAATAATAATGTTGTTGAACGAACTGAAAAATATACCTGCAAGCGATTTAAACGAATTAGTCGAATTACAGCTTGCAGATGAATACTCAATTTATATATACCCAAATTCTGTTAAAGAGCTCAATGATAATTTCTTTTTTATAGCTAAAGAACTCGATGAAAAATTTTTGCTTGTTGTTGTAAAAAATCCTGGTGAATTGAACGTGAACTTTTACTGTGAAAGAGTGAATCTTCCTCATGTAAAAGATTTTGAATACTTATTAAAATGCACGTTGAATACTCATAACAGGATCCAGGTGCAAAAGCTTTTTGAGTTCATAAATCCTCGGTCGCTTGGGTTAGTTGATTCCCTTGGATTTGGCGATAGGATTGGTCTTGCTAACGCTGCACATATTCGTTCGCTTGGTAAAAGCAGGTTTCGCCCGGTATTAGCTCAACAATCCATTAGAGAGTTAACCCGAACGCAACGTACGCCACAAGAAGTTATGGATGCCGCGGTTTGGGCAGTATTCCAGGAAGGATATGATAAACCATGGGGATCGGATGCAGATCATTTAAAGACCACAAGTGATATTGATTTAATGGCTCGAGCGGGTTTTAATATGTTTACATTTGATCCGGGAGACTACGTAGACAACGAGGCTGATAGCTATAGCTTGTATGAGCTTGACGGGAAAGTAACCGAATTCAATTGGACAGCACTCAATGATGGCTGGGAAAATATTCGGGGGAGATACTTAAAAGAGATAAGGATTGGCGACAATGTATCATTGCCCAGCGATGAACAATCATTAAAACGAGCTTTGATAAAGTACGGCAATGCAATAATGCATATTGAGAGACTCTATTCCTACTTATCCGTACAATATAACGAACACGATTACGAAGTAGAGATTTCTGTAGACGAAACAGAGTCCGTAACTTCTCCCTTCGAACATTATTTTTTAGCTAATGAGTTAAACAGGCTGGGGGTAAAATTCGTAAGTCTTGCCCCGCGGTTTATCGGTGACTTCGAAAAAGGAATTGATTACAAAGGCGACATTAATTTATTCAAAGAGGAGTATAAAAAGCATTTAGCTATAGTTAAGCATTTTGGCAACTACAAAATCAGTCTACACTCCGGCAGTGATAAATTCACTGTGTATAAAGCCATTGGTGAGATTGAAGGAGCTGTAACACACGTTAAAACTGCAGGAACAAGTTATCTTGAAGCGTTAAAGGTAATTGCAGCGAACGAACCGGATGAATTCAGAGAGATACTAAATTTATCTCGTTCCCTTTACGAGAAAGAAAAAAAAACTTACCATGTCTCTGCAATGTCTGAAAATGTAAAAGACGCGAACGAGTATTCAAATGAAGAGCTGCTCGATCTTTTTGAATTGAATGATGCAAGACAAATACTTCATGTAGCGTTTGGTAAAATTCTGACTGAAAAAAATAAATCCGGTGGGTTCTTATTTAAAACAAAACTTATAGAGTGCTTAAAGCAAAATGAAGAAACACATTACAAATTTTTAATCAATCATTTTAACAACCATTTGGCTCCGTTTAACTAGATGAATAAACAGGATATTGTAAAAGAAATAATTAAGCGAAGAGTGGTTGCAGTAGTGAGGGTAAGTGATACCGGTAAGCTTAAACAAGTTATACAAGCTGTTTATACCGGCGGGGTATCGGCTATTGAAATCACCCTAACTGTTCCGAACGCGATTCAGCAGATCGAACGTATGAACGAAGAATTATCCGGCGACGTTCTTTTAGGTGTTGGATCAGTCTTAAACGCTCAACAGGCTGAAGATGCAATTAAAGCTGGTGCTAAATATGTTGTTAGTCCCATTCTGAAAAAAGAAATAATAAGTATAGCGCATAAGTATGAAGTGCCTGCAATGCCGGGCGTATTTACGCCAACCGAAATTCAGCAAGCATTTGAATATGGCGCAGATGTTATAAAAGTATTTCCGGCAGATGTTGTAGGAATGAAGTTCTTCAAAGGTGTTTTGGCGCCAATGCCCCATTCAAAATTAATGCCGACGGG